>WJLC01000072.1 GCA_014728745.1 Candidatus Pacearchaeota archaeon | reverse complement strand
GTATTTTAGGCAAATCTTAAAATGGATTAATCCTAATTTTGTATAATTAACAGCCGTTTGATATTGTGTTATTATTCTTCTTTCTTCTAATCTTTTTACTCGGTAATGGACTACTTCTGTGCTTAATCCTACTTTTTTGCCTATCTGAGCATAGCTAATTCTAGCGTCTTTATCTAATTCGTAGAGTATTTTTCTGTCTTTCAAGTCTATTATATTGCTTTCTTCTTTCATTATATTGCATATAATTGCCAATACTATATAAATATTGCTATTTTATTAAAATATCTGGCAAAAGGTTTTAATTATTTCTACAAATATCTTATTACTATGATAAAGTGACTAAATAATCGCGAGGTAAAAATGGCAAATAAAAAAATAGTAAAACCTGATTTGGCAATCCAGAAAGATGTAGGAACAAAAGCATCAGATGGAACTACATTAAAAAACATTTGGCTAGAACTTCCAGGTTATTGCAATCTTGCATGTTCATATTGTTATGCAGAAGGGGGAAAACCAAAAAATATTGAGAATCTACTTAGTTGGAATGATTATGTTTCTATACTTGAAAAAGCAAAAGCTATGGGTGTGGAGGATGTTGGAATACCTGGAGCAGGAGAGCCATTGCTCCCAAGAAATAAAGATTTAACATTCAAAGTTTTAGAAAAATGCAAGGATTTAGGATTTTATGTAACTCTATTTACAACAGGCGAATGGATAGATGAAGAAGTCGCAGATAGACTTTATGATTTACCTGTTGAAGTTATGATAAAAGGAAATTCTCTGAAACCAGAAGTTCAAGATGCTTTTGTAAGTGATCCAAGTAGAGGAAGAAATATTACTGGTTATGGGCAAAGAAGAAATGAATCTTTAGAGTTATTAATGAGCAAAGGTTTCAATGATGAAGAAAAATGTCAAGAGAAACAGGGTAGAAAAAGTAGGATGGCTTTGGTTACATCTATAATGGATAGTGAAACAGGACCTTCAAATTATGCTGAAATGGGAGAAATCCAAGATTATGCAAGAGAAAATAATATCATTTTTGATGTAGATTCTGTTTTGGAAAGAGGGAGAGGAGCAGGATGTGAATTATGCACTGCTGACCAAAGAATTAAATCAAAACTTCAAGAACTTCAAGCAAAAGATGCAAGTAGAGATCCCCCTATTGAATGGGAATTAAGTCAAAGTTATATCGGGACTGTTTGTGATAGATTCTCCTATCATATGTACATAAATCAATGGGGAGAGGTAAGACCTTGTATCGGAGCAATGGATGTTAATTTAGGCAATGTTAAAGAAAATTCATTGGAAGAATCATGGAATCGCCAAGAAATGCAGATAATCAGAAGTAGAAACTACGAGGGAAAATGCGGAGATGAATGTGCAAACTTTTCAGAAATTGATGAAGAAAGAACTACCGAAGCAGGAACTCCAAAATATAAATGTAATTCATGTTTAGGTAGAAGAACAGAAAATCTAACAAATGAATCTTTATTAGAGAAGGGGTATGTTTCAACTATTGGATGTTGGAATCACAGACCAAAAGAATAAATGTTTTTTAGGCGACCAAAATAAATTTCGAAACTGAAAGTTTTGACTATCTGTCACGAAGTGACTAAGGCGGCAACCCCTTTTAATAAATTTACACGACGATTGAATATAACATCGGGATTTAGAGAAGTTCCGAACGTAGTGAGGAATTTGGGTGGAGCGAGGTGCAACCGAGCGTAACCTCTTAATCGCTGTTAAACTCTCCCGATAGGGATTGAATTTTAGTGCAACGTTCCGTAGCGAAGCGGAGGAAAAATTCAAAGTCGAGATTTGCCCGTTCACAAAGAAGGTACTAATGCATCAATTTTCTGTATTTCTTCACAAGTTAATTTGAAATCGAAGATATCTTTATTCTCTTTGAGATGGGTTGTGTTTGTAGATTTAAATATTGCAATCATATTTTTCTTAGAAATAATCCACTTCAATAAAATTTGGGCTTCAGTTTTATTATATTTCTCGGATAGATGTGATATCAAGGAGATTTTATCTGTTTTTATCATACCTCTACCAAAAATCTTATATGCGGTTACAAGAATATTATTTTCCTGACAATATTTTACTGTTTTAATATCTGATTTTTTGTAAATACTAAATTTTAATTGGTTGGTAACAATTGGGTGTTTAGAATATTTTTGTGCTTCTTGCATCTGTTCAATATTGAACATACTAACTCCAATGTATCTGACGATTTTATTATCCACTAAATAATTCATTGCCTCCATTGTTTCTTTGATAGGAATATCTGGATTAGGTCTGTGAAGGAGATAAAGATCAATATAATCTGTGCCTAGTCTTTTAAGACTATTTTTTGCAGAATTAATTATATCATCATATTTGAGATGTTCTTTAGCGACTTTTGATGTTATGAATAATTTTTTCCTATCAAAGTCTTTAATTGCTTTGCCAATTAATTCTTCAGTATGTCCACCACCATAAATTTCAGCAGTGTCAATATGGGTATAACCTATTTTAATTGCATCTTGAATTGCTTTGATGTATTTTTCATCATTGCTATAATCAGGTGGACCATAATCTTCTCCACCCATTAAATTAGTACCAATAGCAAGAACAGAAAGTTCAAAACCATTTGGTAGTTTTTTTGATTTCATACTATATATAAG
>WJLC01000071.1 GCA_014728745.1 Candidatus Pacearchaeota archaeon | reverse complement strand
GCCATTGTGTCTCCAATTAGCCTTGTTTCCTCATCTGGATGCAGTTTTCCCTGAAGAATTAGAATATTGTTTCCTAATATAATATCTAGAACTTTTTTGATTCTGCCGTCACTGTTTAAATCTCTTATTTCTGAAAAAGGCATGAACCTTATAGAGAATCCCTTGATTTTTTTCATTCTCTTTTTCTTTTTTCGAGATTTCTTCTTAGATTTCTTTTTTTTCTTTTTCCTAGCCATTTTTACCTCTTTTTTCTTTATTGTTCTTTGTTACTCTCTATTATATTATGAAAAATATATTTTTAATTGTTATTATTTTACTTTTTTGGCTTTTTTGAATACTGCCTCATAAAAATCCTCTAGATTTTTTCCATATTTTGCACTTATTCCAACTGTTTCATATTCTGGAAAAGCAGATGCAACTTTTTTTATGTCTGATTTTTTCAAATCTATTTTATTTGCGACAATCAGAACAGGGATTTTTCTTGCAACTAAGTTTCCTATTATTGTAACATTTACCTGATTATAAGGGTTTTTTGTAGAGTCTAAAACAACAACAACTAAATCCATATCATCAAGCCATTTTATACTCTCAACAACACCTTGTGTGGCTTCTTTTGCTCTTTTTTTAGCTGTCTTTTTCTTCATTTTGTATTTTAAAAAATCTTCATAATCAATCCTAGTTGCAATTCCAGGAGTATCCACAAGCTTAAAAGTAATTTTCTTTCCTTTGTATTCAATCTCCACTTTTTCTTTGAACTGAACATTTCTTGTTTCATGAGGTATCTTGCTTATGCTTCCAATCTCCTCATCTGTAAAATCCTTGCAAATTCTATTGGCAAGGCTTGTTTTTCCTGCATTAGGAGGTCCATAGAATCCAAGCTTAATGTCACTTTTGTTTCTAAAGAAACTGTTAATTATTCCCTTGAAGAATCTTCCAAAAGCTTTCATCACCATATTATTTTTGTAATTTTTTACTTTATTAAGGTTTTGTATATTAGAGTAACTATATCCCACTAATTTTTATTAGGAGCTTATTTTTTGCTTTTTTCCTGATCTTTTTGCTGCATGTTTCCTTGTGGTCCTTGAGCTCCTGGCCGAGGTTTTCCAAAGCCCTGCCTTGCTGATTTTGGAGCAAAGCCTGTTCTTGCAATTTTTTTTGCTTGTTGCTTTTGCTGTCCAGATGCCTGAGCACCTTGCTGCTTTTTCTTAAGAAATTTACCAAGTAATTTATCAATAGGAATCTCCCACATCCCTGTTCTTTTTCCAAGATATTTCTTCATGACATAAGTAATCTGTTCAGAGTTCCATCCCTGCTTTTTTAATTTCTTAACAATGTCCTTCTCTTTCTCTCCTTTTTTCTTTTGGGCATTAATATAATTAATCAAATTAAACAAATAGTTCCTGTTTTTAAACAAATAGGTTTCATATTTTGTCTTGTACCAATGCTGAAGAACAATGTAAATTACAACCCCGAAAATAATTAAGAAGAATAAGATAAGGATAAACAATGCCCATTTTATCTGAGGCTCTTCTCCCTCTTCAATTATCTGCAAAACCTCTATATTGTCAAGAGAAGGAGATAAGAAAATAGGAAGATTCGTAAATGTAACTGGCTCTGTTGTAGAGAATTTTATAATTTTGTCTGGAGTGTCTATTTGTATTGCTACATAATCTGATTCATTTGCTTCTTGGTAGTTCTTGTCAAAGTTAAGGTTCCTCATTTTTTTAATGAATAAATAATAAGGATACTCAACAGGAACAATCTCCTTTATATGAACATCAAAGATATTTAAGAGAGTCTCTGGATTTCCATTATATATTGCGTTGATTTGAGTGTACTTGACTTTTGTGTTTGCATAACTTGTTCCCCAATCAACAACCCCGGATTTGTAGTCTGATTCCTCATCAACATCATAACTCCCGCCTGCAATATTTGAGACTGCACCAACATCAACATTTTCTGTCTTAGAGTAAAAACTTACTTGTCCTGTGCTTAACCCTGTTTGAATAGATGAGGGAATCTTAAGGTCAAGAATCTGTGGAATAAGAGCATTGTAATCATCTTCTCCATCTGCTTGAGTTGCAAGTCTTTGAAGCTCAGTAAGTCCAGTATTTAATGCATCCGTATTAATTACCTGCTTTATGCTGTTTTGGTGAAACAAAGGAAACTCTTCTATTTCTGTTATTATGTTGTTGAGGTTTTGCTGTTTTTTCTCTAATTCAGAAGATATCATTTCTCTAGGAGAATTTACAAAAACCTTGAATGTTTTTGAAGCTGTCTTATCATTTTCATCAGTAACACTTACAGTAACATCATAGCTTCCTCCATACTCTGAAAAAGTGTATGTAAGTTTGTTTGCGCTTGTTGTCTCAGTAACTCCGTTTATTTCCCATTTGTACTCAGTAATGCTGGCATTGTCAACTAATTCAACATCAACTTCTAATGGTGTCGGGAATCCTGACGCAGTAACTGTTGGAGTCAGGCTTTTTATTGAAGGGATTTTCTCAATAACAATTACCTCTTCAAATAATTCCTCATTTCCTAATTCCATTTTGTAATCATATGTTTTGAAAGATGTTGGCATTGAGAAATTGATATTTTCTAAAGATATCTTTGTAAAGTTATTTATGCTGTTGATTCTTGCAGGAGATGTGCTTAATACTGAAATCTCATCCATGTAAGTTATTGGTCCAGCCTCTTTTTTGTATTGAATGCTAATATTTTCAACAGTTATATTTTGGTCTGCATAAGAAGTGAATTTCACAGGAACAATGCATGCGCTGTCTTCACAATTCAAGTCCCAATTATATTTTTCTCCAATGTAATCTTGCATCAACTCTGTTAAGTCAGTGTCTCCAGGCAAGAATTCCATATCTTTTTTAACAGAAATCTTTCCTATCTCATCAAATTCTTTCCCTGTAATATAAACATCAAATGCGTAATTCTCTGGCTGAGCTCCTGAACCAGAATAATAAAAACCGCATCCTCCATTGTCTGACTGATATCCTCTAACTCTAGGGCCTGCGTCTCCTTTGCCTTCGCTTGTGTCAACGCAAAGATAATACTCTTTTGATTTAGCTACAGCAAAATCTATTTTGCATGAATAATATCCTTCCTCAGCATCAATGTCAAAACTGCATGTATCTTTTGATTCTCCAAAATCCTCTCCATAAACTCTCATGTTTATTTCTGCATCTGCAACCTCGTTTATTATATATGCTCCAATTTCAAATCCAGGACTTTCACTAAACCTTATTTTTTGGCAGTACATATTTTCTGTTTCAAGATAGTATTCCTCATAATCATCCCTTGCAGCGTCAAAGCATCCATTGCTTTTCTTGCTTGTGCAAATGTTGCCTGTTGTCTTATTGTTGCCTATTAATACTGTACTGTCTGAAAAAAAGTCAATTTCAAGTTGGTTGTTGCAGCTAGGAGCAGCATTGCTCTGAACATCAAATTCTATATTTTCAATATTCCCTATATCATCATTAAATTCAAATCCAAGAATCTTCACATCTCTTCCTCCAAGGGAAAAGTTTTGACTTGTTGAAGAGTCTATTACTGAATAGCCAATTCCACAATCATTTGGAGAACAGGAGTAGTCTGTGTCCTTGTAAATCCCAGGGTCGCTTTCAAGCCATTCAATTAAAGTTATTTCATTGTCTTGATTATCTTCTAAAACTGAATCAACTGGCTCATTTTCTAGTGAGATACTAATCCATCCTCTTAAATAATCTCCAGGCCCGTAAACACCATCAATATGATAACTTTGGTTATCTCTTAAAGAAAATTCAGCAGAAACTAAATCTGAGTTAGTTATAACCCCAAAGATACTTGTGATTAATAAAATTAAAAACACTAGGCTGACACTGAAAAACACACTCTCTTTTTTAATTAAATTCATAAGTAAAAATAGGTTTTTTATTTTATAAATCTTGTTTATTACTTTTTATTTCTTCTTCTTGTTTTTGCTATTAAAAATATTAAAATCTTTAAAATTTAGATTAATCAAAGCATAAATTATTGCAATTATGCTTATGCATGCTATAATACTGTAAGTTCCAAAAAACGGAACTCTTAATTTTGCAGGACATGGTATTGGCTGAGTTTCCCAAGGCTCGCAGTCTGATTCAGAATCAGAAGTACTATACCTCACCTTAAAATACTGGTCTCCTGCTTCACAGTTTCCTATTTTTTCCTCTTGAGAATACACACATGAGTCTCTTGCATTTTCTTCTCTACATAATCCATTTCCTTCATTTCCTGGATCCTGTTTTTCACTTGTTCTCGTTGTATTGCAATTTTCTCCATCCCATCCACAATAAATAGTTGAATTAAAGTAACATTCACTGTCTTCTGGATCTTCTCTTCTCACAGGGCCAGCAGCAACCCCTTCAACATCATTAGTGCAGTTGTCTTCATTTGTGTAATCTTCACAAACATTTATTCCTGCATCTTCTTCAAAAGTCTGATTTAAAATTAAAATTCCATAAGAGCCGCTTTTGCTTTGTAAGTTATAGCCTCCCTGAGCAACAGCCTCAAACCAGAATTCTGTTGATTCAGCATCAATCCATTCCTGCTCTTTGATTGTCCATTCACCAACAACTTTTCCCCCACTAACATTTGCATGAATGTTGCCATTGACAATTTCATCACCATATCCAAAGCCAAATTCTCTAACAGTGAAGTTAACTCTTACATCATTTGCAAGTTCTATTCCTGAGATTACCATATACATTTTGTCTCCATATGAAAAATCAGATTTGCATTTTGAATCTTCTGTTTCAGTTATTGGATTAGAGCCATCTTTGCTCCAAAAAGACCCTTCAATATAAACACAATCATCATCAGGCAAGCCATTTGCTGCACATTGAACATTATAATCTTCAGGGCATACCTCATCTAAATCTCCGCAATCATAGCATGTTCCATCAATGTAAACACCTCTCACATCTGCATCATCACCAGGATCACAAATAGGATGATATGCTGAAGACAATTCAACTAAAAGTAGGACACTAATTAATACAAAAGCTATTGCACTAAATAATCTAGCCAATTTAGCCTCTTTTCTAAATTTAATCATGAAATAAAATAGGATTTGAGTTTTATAAAGTTTCTTCTAAAATCAAAAGATAATTATATGGCTGTATCTCGTATTTATATAGATAAATACACCTTTATTTACTAAAAAATAAAACTCAAATGGGATTAGTAAAAAAGCTTTTTGAACCTGTTAAGGACCTCACATTGGAGGCATTAGGAAAAACTTTTTTAGCAGGAGCCTTATTCTTTACCTCTTTGATACCTTTTGGTTGTGGCATGTCAGATTCTGAACATGGAGACACAGATACAGAACCCCCTATGTACCAAGAATCTATTCCAGATCCTCTTCCAGAATTTATTGAAAACCATCCCTCTGAGTTTCTTCTTAGATTCTCAGATCCAGAATCAAATTATCCACTCTCTTTTAATTTAAATGAGGGTCCAACAGGAATGACTGTTTCAGTTTATGATAATAGAACATTAAGAGTTAATTGGACACCCACTAGCTCTCAGGTTTTAGATGTTCCAATATATGCAAATTTTAGTGCTATTGACACATCAAACACAGAAGGAGGTTATTCTATTTGGATAAATAATATTACTGAGACACAGGAAGTTCCCTTGAGGGTCCAGTCAATGGAAGATTATTCCTCTCTTGAAAACATTCTTGCAACAATCACACACCCTAAGCTAGGAGATTTGTATTCCTGGACTGGAACTGATGGAAGAACAACAATTTTAGGAGTTCCAGAAGGACAGCACACAATTACATTCTATGACGACAATACTTTTCCTTTGCATGAAACTTACAAACCTGGATTGATAAATGTAACATCAAACAATGTGGAAAAAATTGCCCTTATGATTCCAATATCAAGGACACCTTTAATAGATGATGTCTTGAGAGAAAAAGGATATACTGCGAGATGGGAGGTTTTCCCTGATACCAATATCTATAACAGAGATGTAGCCTCTGCAGAGACTGTTGACTCAGCAGTAATAAATGATATAAAAGATAAGGTAATAAATAATCTATCTAATGACACATATACATTTACAGATTCAGATATAGATGTTATTAATTCTGGCCCTGATATCCCTCATTATGGGGAATTTTTCATAGGTTTTGATGCATACCGAGCTTTTGAGATGGAATATGGTGTTCATCCAGACAAGGGAATGTACTCAGTGGTTCTTCGTTTTCCATATCCAACAGCTCCAACAGATGCAGAGCAATTACATTATTTAATGAGGGGTATGATTGGTGGAGGATATACCTCAGACCCTAATAATAGTCATATGTTGTTTTATAATGATGGCTCAACACCTTTATCAGTAACAACCCCTACAAGTGATGATAATTTTTTAATAAAGGTTCTTTACAATTCAGTTGACCCAAGGCCGAGTATAAACAAAAATTTAGGAACAGAAAATAATCATGATGTGAGCCCCCAAGATAAAGTATGGAAATAATTTTTGAATTAATCTATCTTAAATTCTTAAAATATTCGTCTGAGGTCATAATTTTAATAGATTATTTTTTATAAAAACATCTGGTAAATTCAAAACCCTTTCATTTTTGAAATTGTTACATTCGTATTTCCAGAGACAACTAGTATTTATATATGTAACCAAATAGTAGTAACATATGGTTACTAAGGCAAATCCCACTAAAAATCCTAATGAGGACTCCTCTGGAAATCTTCCTGAGAATTCTCCTACGAATTCAATAAGAGTTTCATCTGAGAGCCCGAATAAAAACTCATTAAACAGCAAAACCAAGATAAGAGTGCTTGAAAAAGCTGCTCAGCAAATTCTTGGAGAGTGTCTTGGTTTTGATGAAGCTAGGGCTTACTATCTAATTCTTACAAACAGAGAAAATGAAATTGAAAAAGAATTTAGTTATAGTAAGAAATATAGATTATTGAA
Organism: Candidatus Pacearchaeota archaeon; assembly: GCA_014728745.1. GTDB lineage: Archaea > Nanobdellota > Nanobdellia > Pacearchaeales > GW2011-AR1 > WJLC01. The sequence continues at coordinate 2,361 of WJLC01000071.1, read as the reverse complement.
AAATTTATTCTCAGCAGGCGCAGTAGGAAAAATCAAGCCTCATGATAAAGACTTTTTTAGTTATATGCCTCTGCCTCCTGTTTTTCTCAGAGAAAAGCAAAAAGCTCATCCAGAGATAATCGCTTACTTAGAAAATGTTTATATTGATAATCACAGGCATTTGATACAAGAGACAGCTTTTTCACAAGTGATTTTAAATGAAATAAGCGGATTTATCTTGTTTTTGATTAGAAAATTCATGCAGGAAAATGCCAGCATTTCTGGAGCAAGCATAACTAACACTCATTTGAAGAATCATTTAAGGGATAAAGAAAAAATTAGTAAAGTGACAATAATGCCTTCAAACTTTAAGACAAGGCATATAGGAATAATAGACAGTAAAATAGGCTTTGAATTTTCTAAAATAAGAAATAAAGAATCTTATGATTACATAGGTTATATAGCTTGCAGGCTTTCTAATACAAATAACAAGCCATCGTATAATTCCTATGTAGAGAGTATTGAGCAGGCTTTTGATTAATCAGAGCAGGCCTGGGTTTATATTATGCAAGAATCCCAAGATATTTATATTTTAGTTACTTAGTAAAATAGCTTAAAATATGCTAAAAACCCTATTAAAAAACATAAACAAAAGGTTTATATATCACTGAGTAGTAGTTACAATATAACAATTAATACTTAAAATGGGCACTGAATTTCAATTAGATAGTGAAGATGATTTTTCTAGTCCTACTAGTGTTTCTGTTACTTCTTATGCATCTAACTCAGATTACACTCGTGATCAATTGGCTTCTATGGCAAGGCAGGAAAAAAGAAACTTGGCTGCTTGGAAAGAAATTCAAGAGCAATACAATCATTATCCTAATCCCTCTAATTTGCAGCCATCTACTGAAAAACCCAAGGAAAAAGGCTTTTTTAGTAAAGTTAGAAATGGTTTGCTATCATTAGTTTTATCAACTGCATTAATGCTGCCTTTTGGTGGTTGCGGTGATTCTGGTGGAGATGATGGCAATGGAGGTCCTGGCCCAGAACCTGATAATTACAAACCTGAAATAACTGCGACTTTTCCTGGAACAGGCATGGAAAATCAAGAATACACTGGAATTGTGGAATTATCTGATGCAGAAGGAGACCCAATAACATTCAATGTTGTGGATGGACCTGCAGGATACTGGGTTAATCAAACAGATACAAATACTTATGAAATTAAGTTCATACCAGACGACAGCCAATCAGCAACAACACATCACTTTACTTTAGAAGCAAGTGATGGCCTTGACCATAATGATGATAGTGTTGTAGATAGTTCTGATTCAACAATAGAAACAACAAACTTATTTTACATAACAAATGTAGAAACAGCTTCTGGAAATGTTTCTGCTTATGGCTCTGGGAATAATCTAGCTTCAATAACAGTAAGTTTTGACAATGGTGTTGACAGTCCTTATGTTACTCAGACAGATTCAAGTGGAAACTGGACACAAGTGGACTTGCCTGATGAAGAATATAATGTAATGATTAAAGATGAAAACACAGGTTCTGAGAATGGAGGAATAAGGTATGAGACGTATGCTCCAAGGCCTTTTTTAGTGAACAAAACAAAAGCAGCAGAAAACAAACTTGAGAAGAATTGCAGGATGTTTAAAGTAGCTGATAGAGATTTTATTAATGATGTTGGAAGAAACAAAGGAGAAGTAAGAAAATGGAAATCAAAACCAAAGTTTAAGATTTATTTGAGAGAAACTGTTTCAGGACAACGTATTGATGATTTAAATGCTTCAGCTCTTGCTGGAGTTAGGGATTGTATTAAAACAGAGCTTTCACAATTTTGCCAAGGAAGTTATACTTTTACAGATGCAGATATAGAAGAAGTTGATTCAACTTTTGCAGGCGAAGAAGATGGTTATGTTACTGTTTATTGGAATGATAGTATTACTTATGGGGATAATTATCATAATATTGATTCTAATTATGGAATTATTAATGCTAATTCTCGTTTTAATCCTAATACAGATAAAATAACTTGGTTACAGGAACTTTCAGAAAATATGATTGGAGGAGGAGAAACAAATGATACCACTAATTATAGTGATAGTGCTTTTTGTGATCCAGCTAGTGCAACTTCTTATTCACAAGAAGACTTAGTTATAGGAGAATCTCATTATTTAACTATATCTGGAAAAGATTTATCAAGACCTGCTGGGAATACTGATACAGGTTCTGAAGGTTATAATGACTATGATGGATGGGTCTCTGGCTATTGGAATGAGTAATTTTAATCTTAATTAGTTTTAATAATATCTATACATAAAAAATTTAGAATTAATTGTATTCTTCTATTGGAGTCCAATAACCTGTGCT
>WJLC01000006.1 GCA_014728745.1 Candidatus Pacearchaeota archaeon | reverse complement strand
TGGGAATACAACATTAGGAGAGAATTGGAGTTGTAGATTAAACGTCACTGATGGAAATAGATTTTCAGATTATAATCAGAGCAATGAGATTGAAATAAAGGATTATGATGTTTTAATTAAATTAAATTATCCTGAAGATGAACATGTTGCACAGTCAAATGAAGTTACTTTTTACTACAGGCTTTTGAATAAAACACAAATAAATAATTGCACTCTTTTATTGGATGGAAATGTTTCTGCTGTGGAATATGCATTTGATGGAGGAGTAATAGGAAATTCAGTAAATACTATTGAATATTCCTTTACTAGTTCAGGAAATTATAATTGGACAATTAATTGCACAGATACTTCAGGCATTAAATATTCTGCTACAGAAACAAGGGCAATAACTGCAGGATTAGAATCAGAGCCACCTATTGTTAATTTACTCTCTCCTGCTGATGACACATTAATTGCAGGCACTAATTATGTTGATTTTAAATTTAATGTCACAGATAATACTGGAATAGATTATTGTGATTTAATTATAGACAATGTAACAAGAGCAACAAACGGCACAATAACTAATGCATCTACAAACTTAATAAGAAAAATGGTTGCTAAAGGAGACCATGACTGGTATATTAATTGTACTGATGGATTTGACAATGTGGGAAAAAGTGCTGAGACATGGAATGTAAGTGTTAATCAATCTCCAGTTATAACTCAATGCGGTTTTGAAATAGATACTGCTGACACTTATTATGTTGACAATGATTTGCATTGTGAAGGAGAAGATGCAATTGAGTTAAAGACATATATATCTTATGAAACAACTAAAATAAACCCTTATACTGGCCAAGAAACAACAACAACCTATTATACTGGACAGAACTTAGATGGGGTTATTATAGATTGCCAGGGCCACACATTATATGGAGATAAGACAAATTACGGAATATTATGGTATGGTGATTCAGATTCTCATCATAGGGATGAAAGCCTTAGAAATTCCCACTTTAGAAATTGCACATTTAATAACTTTAGCAAGGCTATTTATTTTCATGGAAGTTCATACGCAAAAGTAAGGAATAGAGTTGATGGTTGTCATTACACTGATAGAAAATCAAGAGCAATATCTAACTGGATTGAAAATTGCACTTTTGAAAACAATACAGAAGCAATAAATTTTAGATCTTATGAAGATGAACACGATGGAGACGGAGGAGGATGGCCATGTCATGATATGACAGCAGCAGGAGATATAATTAACAATAAGATAGTTAATAGCACTTTTAGAAATAACAATTATTCATTGTATTTCACTAATAAAGATGATGGGGATGACGATGATGATGGAGGAGATAGTGATAATGATGCAAATGTAAAAGATGGGTCTATTTATGGCAATATATTCAATGTAAGTCATAATTATCACATTTATATGAATTCTAATGCAGGAACAGGAGATATTGATGGAAATCCTAAGGATAATAGTTTTTACAACAATTATTTTGCAAATGAGCCTACTGGAGATTATATTTACTCGGGGTCTCTTCCTAATTATTGGAATATTACTTATGATTACGTGCCTGGATCTAGAAGAAATGTTGTTGGAGGAGATGTAATTTCTGGAAACTATTGGATAGATTACACTGGAGAAGATACTACTGGAGATGGTGTAGGAGAAACACCTTATAGTTTTGCATCAAATCCTCCTGGAACAACTTATTATGATTATCAACCTTTGACAGGGCCAATATTAAGATGTGGAGATACTATTGAAGAAAATACTACATTATATCTTGATTTGAGGAATGATTCAGATGGAAATATCTGTCCTGAACATGGGTTAATAGTTGCTAATGAGAGTATTATTTTGGACTGTGATAATTATGACATAAATGGTTCTGGAATTATTGGTTCTATTGGATTAAATATATCCAGTTATGATAATGTAGGAATAAGAAATTGCAATGTGAATAATTTTGATGAGGCAATGAGAGTTGAAAATGCAACTAATACAACACTAGTTAATGATAATTTCTCTTATTCAAACTATGGGTTGATGCTTGGTAATAGCTATGAAACAAACTCTTCTCTTGTTGAGTTTTATTATGATAACTATGCAGTATATATTAGAAATAGCAGTAATAATTTATTTGGTGAAAGTAATATAGAGCATGGAAATTATTCTATTTATCTGCATGAAAAAAGCCAGAATAATAAATTTTACAACACAGATATTTTTGATTTTGATTATGGTTTTTATTTGAATGGATTAAGCCATAATAATACTTTTGAAAATGGAAGCATACATCATGGAGAAACAGCTATTAAAATTGGGACAGATAATAACACACTAACTAATTTTAGCATTCAAAATAATACTGTTGGGGCAAACCTTACTTCTTTTTCAGAAGGAAACTGGATTTACCATAATTATTTTAATAATACTAATGAGGCTTATGATTCAGGAACAGGTAATAAATGGAATGCAAGCTACACTTGCGGAGAAGCAACATGGTATGGAAATGGACCTTGGCCTGGTAAGGGTTATTCTGGATGGGTAAACGGAAGCTGTAGAGGTGGAAATTTCTGGAGTAATTATAATGGCCTTGATTTAAGTTTAGATGGTGTGGGAAACACAGAAATACCTTATGACAATAATGGGAATATGAATGGCAAGGATTATTTGCCTTTGACAGATGCAAAGAACCATTATCCATCTTCAAGCTTGAATTGGCCACCTTATGATGGAATTGGATTAGATGAAGTTTATCAAATTTTAAATCTAACTGTTTATGATGAAGATATTGTAGAAACACCTTATATGAATGTGAGCTTTTATTACAGCAATCACACTTATTGGCAAGACCCTTCTTACAGCCTTGTTGGAGAGAACCTATCTAGTGTAACTAATGGAAGCTATTCCACTTATAATTGGACTGGATTAAACAACCACACAACCTATCATTGGTATGGAAATGTTACTGATTCATGGATAGTTAATCAAAGTGATATCTTTAATTTCACAACTTACAATAACCCAATTGATTCAATTGTAACTGAGGATCCAACACCAGACGGGAAGATAAATGCAAGTATTGACCCTTTCCTTAATGTAACAATCACAGATCCAGACCCTCATGATTCCTTCACAGTTAGGTTTTATGATGCTAGTGATGATTCCCTTATAGGAACAGTTTACAATGTAAGTAATGGAGGCAATGCAACTGTTAGATGGAACAGAAGATTATATGGTTTGAATTATTCATGGTATGTTAACGCAACTGATGATGCAACCTATCCAAGAGATGCTAAAACAGTACAATCAGATGTTTTTACATTTATTGTGAGAAATGTTACTTGCAACGAGACAGTTAATAGAAGTGTTCCAATGATGCCTAATTTAAATTGCACTGGAGATGGATTGATTATTGATAACAGTAGCATTTACATCAATGGAACTAACAATACATTATCAGGAGATGGAGATGCAGGAGATTATGGTATTGTAATGAAGGAAAACACAGCTCATGACCATATTAATATAACTAATATAAGAATAAATAACTTCCAAAATGCAGTTAGATTTAAATGTGTTAATGGAAATCCTTGCACAGACTTAAGAGTAGAAGATTCTCATTTTAATGCAAGTACTGGAGATTGTATTTATGTTGAAGATATCTCAGACATTTCTATAATAAATAATTCAGAAAGAAACACTGCTTTGGCTTATTGGGGCTTTAATTCTGCAGATTGGTTCTCAACTTTTAATTTCAAGCATAATGATTTTACAGGATCAATTAAAGCTAGATGCAATTTCTTTAATATAAGTTATAATGAAATTAACACCAGTCACAGATTAAATGCATATCAGAAAGTTGCCAAAGTTATAGACTTAGATACTGATGATTATCCTGTTTCAAGCATAGTTTCTTTCAATAATCTTACTGGTAAGGGAAGTACTTATTTTGAGGGTTACTCTAGGCAGGGTGTTATAGAGATGAATGATTGTGATTTATTGAAGATTTTTAACAATACAATAAAAACAATAGATTCTTATGCAATTGATTCAAGACTTTCATCTAACGTAGAGGTTTATAACAATTACATAATTAATCAATCCTCAATAGATTCTGATGGAATAAGATTTGGAGGAGGTAATGGAATGGATGTTCATAACAATACTTTTGAAAAAATGAGATTCGCATTGCGAATACAGGCTTCAGACATGGATGTAAGAGGAAATGAATTCTTGAATTGTACAGATTCTCCATTTTACTTTTACCAGAGTTATGGAGAGAATTTCTTTGCAGAGGATAATTTTATCAGCAATAAAGGAAATAATGATAAATTAGATTATGGAATATATATTCCTGGACACAACCCTCAGAATAAGACTTTTAATAATAATAAGTTCATAAACCTAGATACAGGAATGTATTTATATCATACTTCTAATATGCATCTTAATGATAATAATTTTACTGATGTAAATGATGATTTATCTTTAGCAAGTCCAACAGAAGGAGGATTAGGAGAAAATTATTATGACAGGGACACTTACTGGATTGATGTTAATAATAACAATACTTTTGACGGAAAGTATGCAATAACTATTGAAGATAAAGAGGATTTTGTTATTGATGGATGGAATAATTTTAGCTTTTTTATGTTTAAGAATATTAGCAATCTTACAATAAGAAATATAGAATTTAATAATCATACAAAATGGGCCTGGACTATTGATAATTGCAGTAATGTTAATATTTATAATACCTCTTACTTGAGCTCTGAAGGATTTTTAGATACTAGAAAACAGCAATACATGATCTTTCTTGTAACTGAGGATGTTTCTTTTAGAGACTCTACTTTTACAAGTGATGATAAGGATTCTGGAACAGCTTTATTATTTTATGATAATTCCTCTAATTTTGTTTTTGATAATATAACAATACAAGGGTTTGATGCAGGAATAGTCAATAATGGATGGTATTCAGCTTCTGGAGATCATTATTCTGGACCAGATCCTGATGCATTTAGTGAAAATGTTACTGTTAAGAATTGCTTTATTAATACAAGCTTTGTTGGATTACATTTTGAGGACCTGTACAATTCTAGCATAAAACACAATAATCTTTATTCCGAAGGTTATGGAGGAATTATGATTGTCTCAGGAAATGATAATTACCATTCTATCTCTAATTCATCTTATAATGTGAGTATTTACAATAATAGCCTTAATGATTGTTCCTCAAGAGGGATTTTGATTAAACAGTCAGAGAGAATAAATATTTATAATAATACTCTTTTTGACAGCACAATAAAAATTGGAAGACTTTCTTCAGAAGGAGGAGGTGGAGCTTCTAATAAAATTACGTTAGAAGATAATTGGATTAATAATACGAATGTTAATCTTAATGGAATCAGTATAGATTTTCATTCTGGTAGGGGAGGAGATATTATCTGCAGGAGAAATAATATTTCTAATCCTGTTAGGGGTATTTATGCTTATGCTCAAAGCGTTAATGGAGGATATATAAATAATATAAGCATTCATGATAACAACATATTTAATTCAAACCTTGAAGGAATTCTTCTTTATGCCTCTAACGCATCTGAGATTTTTAATAACAATATAACTTCAAGTAATAAGGGAATTACTATTGGAGGATCACACTTAAACCCATCAATCCTTAATCAAACTCTTACAACTGTTCATGATAATCTTTTAGAAGATATAGAAGATTATGCTTTTTCAACAAAAAGCTATGGGCC
>WJLC01000070.1 GCA_014728745.1 Candidatus Pacearchaeota archaeon | reverse complement strand
TGTCCAATTCATAAGGACACCCCCATAGAAAACAAAATACTGAAATCTTTAAAAAGATATTGATAATAGAAACCCTATAATGATTTTTTCAGCTTGTTTATTTTTTTCCAACCTTTTTTCAGATTATCATTGCTTTTTTTAATTACAACCTTCAAAAAATCTGCATCAGTCAAAACCTTGCCTTTTTTTATAATTGGGAACTCCATTTTATTAGTCCCATTAATCTCTAAAATAATTCTCTTTCCAGAAGAAATTATTCCTGATTTCTTAAATCCTGCAAGTTGGGCTTTTTTCAATAATTTTTGGGCTTTTTCTAATGTTTCACAATGAATATGCAATATCGGAGGCTCTTGTTTGAATTTAAGAATAGCTTTTGGGCTTTTTTTCCTGTTCCTTTCCAAATCCTCTAAAATTTGATCAGGATTAATTTCCTCATGATACTTACTTAAAAATAATCCACTTTGCTTTTTTTCTTTATCAAGCATAATCACAATCCTTCCAGAGCAAGAAGAAGTTGTGTAATACCCTTCAAGAGAATTAATCTTCTCGCACAATGGAATCATTCTTGCATCCCATCTTCCTACAGACGACTTATCCTCTTTAGATAAGATATCTCCTTTTCTTTGTTTGAATTTTGATTTAGTCATGTTTGTATAATTTAAAATAGAGGCTAGATTATATAATCTTGCATTTTATTTAAGACCCTATCTTGCTAAGCTCTTTTGAAAGGTCTTTATATGAAATATATTTTATATCTAAATCTCTAACTGTGTCTTTTGGAAGTTGTCCAGAAACTAATTCATTGATTACAAAAATAGGTTTTTTATTAAACCACTTGCTATAAGCCATCTCAGCCATTCCTCCAACACTATACCCAAGACAAATCATAATCTCTGTTCTTTCATTAAGGCTTTCAGGTTGATTTCTCCATGTTCCACAACTAATGTTCTGAGCTAAATCAGGATTAACCCAATCATATCCAAACTCAGTGTCTTCTAAAGGGATTAAAGGTTTAAGATTAGTTCCACCATTTTCCAAATATTCTTTAGCAAGCAACTCAGAAACACTTCCTCTGTCAGGTGTTAAATAAATCTCATCATTAAGAACAACCCTTGCAATTTCTTTAATGATTTCTTCAAATTTATCAGAAAATTCTTTTAATCGTTCTTTTTTACTAGGCCCAATTATAGCTATTTTCATTTTTGTTTTACCTTATATTTTTAAATTATTTATCCTTAGTTTTCTTTTGCTTTTTAATGCTTGCTTTTTTTCCTTTTATTTTTATTGTGTATTTATTGTTCTTAAATCTAAAATTTTTTATTGTTATTTCATTAATGCTTGGAGGAAGATTAGGCTTAACATTAAGTTTTCCTGCTTTGCTTATATGTATGCCGCAAATCCTTTGCATAATTGCTTGAACAAATAAAGCAGAGCTCCATAAGAACAAAAAGCAATGAGTATGAACAGAAAAGCTTTCAGAAGAACTAGATTCATTAGAATTTTTTCGCGACTCTAACAATACTGAGGGGTGCTTTATTTTTCTAGAAAAATTATTGCCATGAAGACATTCTGGTGCAAGTCCATAAGAATATTCTGTGTAGTATTTTAAAAATGCATCAAGTATTTTCTCATCTTTCTTGCTGTAATCCAGATTGTAATTACTTGCTCCAATAAAATAAATCCCAGTTAAAAAAGGCCAGATAGCTCCCTTATGGTATTTTGCAGGAACATACCCTTGAGATTTTTTAGCTCTGCTTCTAACCCCATAATCACTAAAAAGTTCAACACCTTCTAAAAATTTTATTGTTTCCCTTGCCTCTGATTTAGAAACCCTATTCAAAGCTAGTAAAAAAAGAGGATTTGCAGTATAGCTTTTACTAGCAGTGTTGTTTTTATTAATGTGATCTACCCACCACCCATTTTTCCTCTTAAACTTTCTCAATTGCTTTTCAGCTTTCTTTTTTTGACTTTTTATTTTTTTTATAAAACTCTTATGCTTTTTACTTCCAATGATTTCTGTAATCTTAAGTATTGAATCAAAACAAGAAACAACTAATGCCTGCATTTCTAAAGCTGTTTTTCCTCTGTTGTAAGAATCCATCCAAGTTGTATCTTTTAAAAACCCTAATTTTCCGTGATTTATTCTTCCTTTTTCTAAAACACTGAATAAAAACTGCGCTGAATTTTTTACTGTGGGAAATATTTCAGTTAAATAGTTTTTATCTCCTGTGTGATTATAATACCAAAGTATTGACATAATAAAAAGCATAGAAGCATCTGTGCTATAATAATTTGGTTCTCCATTAAGCCAAATTTCGTGAGGAATCTTTCCTGGCTTTTTAGACTCTGTGCTAACCTTACTCTGATATTTTGCAAACATATTCAGGCAATCTTTCACGTTTTCAAAATCTCCTAGCATCAGTGCTCCAGGCACACTCCAAAAAGTGTCTCTTCCAAAAAAGCTCAAAAACCAAGGTGCTCCTGCTAAAAAACCTCTTCCAACCCCAGATTGCCTATGCCTCAACTGCAACATATTGTATTTTGCAAATTGAAAGGCTTTATTCAAATCAGAATTGTCAGACTTAAAATCAACCTCTTGATAAATATGGTTTTCATATCTTTTTCTTTTTGTTTTCCTATTATCCTTTTTAATCTCATCAAATGCTTCATAAAGTCCTCTTTCTGAAGTCTCAGAGCATATTACATTAATCTCATTAACCAAACTTTTTTTCAAATTCACATCCATTGATTTAATCTTACTTTTTTTATTGTTCACCTTTACCTCTCTATTAGAATTAATCATAAGATTTGTCTTATTCTCAAAACTAGAAGTTATAATAAGATTCTTCTTAGTTTTTTTCTCAGCATTTTTTTCTTTTTTTCCAAGAGAATTACCTTTTGACTGTCTTTTTTTCTTTTCAAAAGTGTATCCTTTCAAAGGAGTTTCATGATATCCTGCTATGAATGAAAAATCTATAACAGGCTTTAACCTTAAATCAATTTTCTTATTTGATTTTATAAAAAAACGAAGTATTGGGTGATTGTCAGAAAGAAAGATTTCTATACTTATCTTCACACCCTTAATCTCATAAAAATGAACAGTGTCAAAAGAATTTATCTTGACTTCTTTCAAATGCTTATGTAGATTTCTCCATCTCTTGCCTATTTTCACAAAAAATTTCAGTTTACTCAAAAAACTTATTGGAGGAAGATACAATCCTGAATTCTGCCCACTTATACTTCCATCTAAATTATAAACTAAAAAATGATATCTCCCTCTTTGAAGATAAACTCTTTCTCTTAAATTTTCAGCTTTTATTGTCTTTGGAAAAACCTTTTCAGAGGATTTTTTTCTTTTTTGCTTGGTTTTTTGTTTGGATCTTGATTTGCTTTTTGGTTTGTTTTCTGATTTACTTTTTGGTTTACTTTTTGGGCTGCTTTTTGATTTGCGTTCTAATTTGCTTTTTGTTTTAGACCTGGTTTTATTTTTCATTTTTAATCAACTCTAAGGCACCCATTAAAGATAAATTTTCAGAATGACATTTTATCACAGGATTTATTCCCTCAAAATATCCTAATTTTGCTTTTTTCTTTGCATGTGAAAGGAAAAATTCTGAAGCATAAGACAAGCCTCCTGTGAGAACAATAACTGAAGGGTCAAGAGTATTTGCTATATTAACTAAAGCAACTGCAATAATGTTCCCATACTCTCTATAGGTTTTAAGGGCTTTTTTGTTTCCTTTATTAGCCAAATCATAAAGTTCATAGCAATCAACCTTAAGACCATTGTTTTTTGCTATTCTTAAAAGTCCTCTAGTTGATACATACTCTTCTAAACATCCTATGTTACCGCAAGTACATTTTCTTCCATTGAAATCAATAGTTGTATGTCCAAATTCAGATGCTTTTCCTTCTCCTTTGTAAAGTTTTTTATTAGTTATTATTCCACATCCAATCCCTGTCCCTAATGTAAGGCAAACAAGATTACTATTTTTTGCTGAGCCATATTTCTTAAAAGCTCCTAGTGCTGCGCAGTTTGCATCATTTTCTAAAATAAGTTTTTTAGTGAATTTTTTCAGACCTGAAAGCTGAAGATTTCTTACCTTTGGAAGATTTGGTGGCTTGATTAATTTAAATTCTTTGCAAGACAAAGATCCAGGAGCAGAAATAACTATACCATCAAACTTTTTCAAATTATATTTTGAAAGAATGTTTTTAGTAGTTTTCTCTAAAAAACCATACAATTTTTTATTCTTTACAGTCTCCACCCTTTCAATTATCTTTTTTTTACTTGATTTGTAAAAAACAAATCTTGTATATGTTCCTCCAATATCAAAAATTAAATAATTCATTTTTATCAGTCCTTTTTATTTCTCCATTAATTTGTGAAGCTTATCTATTCTAGGAGTTTTTTTATAATTAACATTTTTCATCTTAGCTAAATTCTTGCTAACTAAATCTCCTAAATGAATCCCATAAATAACCTTATCAATAAGTCTTTTGCCTTCAAGCCTTACTTCAATGATTTTGCTTCTACTCTTATTTGAATTTAAAATTCTCTTGGATTTTTTTACTTGCTTGCTTTGCTTGGATTTTGATTTATCAGTTATTAGAATAATTTGAGATTTCTTAGGAATGTCTGATTCAATCTCATTATGAGCCAATTCAGGGAAGTAATTCATATGCGCTAAGACCTTGCTGTTTTCGTTTAATTGAGTCTGCCATCTAACTCCAACGCATTTCAAGGATTCTGAAGAAACATAAATAATAGGAACTCTAGGCAAGCTTTTTTTGAGTTTCTTTGCAATTTTTTTCGCCTGGTCAAAAGTCTTTTTATCGGTCCTGAGCAAATCATTAAATTTCAAATTCAAAATCTCCAATATAGAAAAAAGAGAATCAAAAAGAGATTCTCTTGGCAAAAGCCCTTTTGGAAGTTTTACTAATTTAATATCCTGTTTTTTTCTACACATCTTTTCTAATCTTCCTCCAGATGTAACAACAACAATTTTGCATTTGTTTTTCCTAGCTTTTTTAAACATCTTAATTGTTTCATGGGTGTTTCCAGAATAACTTACAATAAAGCACAGTGTTTGTGAATCTGCCCACCTTGGAAAATTATTTTGAACTAAATGGACTGGCTTAGCCAAATCAAGGCAGCTTATCACATGCCCAGGCATTGCACTGCTTCCCATGCCACAAAAAATCATATTTTTGTATTCTTTCAATTTCTTTCTCTTTTTTCCTTTCTTAGTCATTCTCATTTCCTCATTTTCTAAATACTAGTCATGCCTCTTCCACATTTCTTTTTCAGAAATATTCATCTTCTCCATTAAAAGCATAACAATTGAATCAAGATAAATCAAAGCAGATTGCTCAAATAAACTTCGCAAAGGTTGTTTTGATCTCCTGGCTTTTATCTCAATAACCAAATCTGCTTTTTTAGCAATGCTTGAATCATCAGAACCAGTCATTGTTATGCAAACTATTTTTCCTTTTTTCACACTTTTGACTAGTTTTAAAATATCCTTACTTTCCCCACTTCCAGAGATAATAAGGGTTAAATCTTTATTGCTGGTTTTGCCAGGCTTTTTTCCAAGTCTTCCAACATCTAATCCCAAATGAGTTAATCTCATAGCAAAACTCTTTCCTGCATGCCAGCTTCTTCCATGGCCAATAACATTAACTTCATTAGCTTTTGCAATTTCATTAACAAGCTTTTTGGTTTTTCTCTTGCTAATGCCTGAAAGTGCCTTTTTAATCTCTTTTAGTATTAAATTGGTTTTATTCGTCTTGTCTGTTTGTTTCATTGTAAATTAGCTCTTAACAATTTAATTATACGAGAAGGGTTTTTTGCTTTTGTAATAGCAGAACCAATAATAACAATATCCACCTCATCCTCAAAATCTTTAATTTTGTTTATGTTTTTCAAATTTAATCCTCCTGCAACCGCAATCTTAGGTTTTTTTGTATTTCTTTTCATTCCTTTAACAATTCTGCATACTTTCTTTAAATCTGAAAAAGGACTTCCACCTTTTTCCTGCACATCTATTCCAGTGTGAACACAAAGATAATCAGGCCCTGGTTTCATTTTTAAAATCTCTTTTGTTCTCTTTGAAACTTCTTTATTAGGAACAGAAATTAAATCAACTAATACCTTTTGATTGTATTTCTTTCCTGCTTTAATGGCTCCTTTAATAGTATTGTTGTCTGCGCATCCACAAACAGTGCTTATGTTTGCTCCTGCTTTAAAAGCCATCTCTGCTTCTAAAAATCCAGTATCCATTGTTTTTAAATCAGCAACAATAGGTTTATTGTATTTCTTAAATTCATTAACAACACCTAATCCTTCTTGCTTTACTAAAGGGGTGCCTATTTCAATTATATCAACATCATCATGAACATCTTTAATTAAGTTCACGGCTTTTTTCTTATCAATATCCAAAGCAATTTGTAGTTTCATTCTATTTTTTTATTTTTTTTTAATTATTCTTTTCTCCTCTCAACTCTCTCTATTCTTTTGATTTTTCTAATTCTTCTCAAATGCCTTCCCTCATCAAAACCAGTCTTCAAAAAAATATCAACTGCTTTTTTAGCTTCTTTATCTTTAACAAACCTTGCTCCAAGGCTTAAAACATTTGCATCATTATGCTTTCTTGATAAGTCTACAATCTTTGTGCTTCCTCCATAATACAGTGCAGCCCTTATTCCCTTAATCTTATTTGCGCATATTGCCTCTCCCTGTCCTGAGCCTCCAAAAACAATCCCTATAGACTGTCTTTTTTTATTCATTTCCTCAAGCATAGGCTCAATAAAATCAGGATAATCATCTTTTTTATCATATTCCAGTGCACCAAAATCATTTATAATTATCTCATCAGGATTGTATTTCTCTCCAAGATAATCCTTAATTTTCTCTTTTAGCTCAAAGCCTGCGTGGTCACTAGCTAAAAAAATCTCTTTTATTTTTTTTCTTGGTTTTTTCTTTCTCTTATTCATTTTATAATCTCTGCTAAAACACCCGTGCAATCTAATTTACTTGCCTTAGAAGGAATTGAATTTGAAACAACAACCCTGCCTTTTTTCTTCAATTTTTTTAATGCTCCTTCTGCGAACAAACCATGCATTCCTATAAAGTAAATCTTTTTTGCCCTCAATAATCTTCCAGCTTCAATCATTGTTCCACCTGTTGAAATAATATCGTCAATAACAATTACTTTATTCTTAGAAACTTTCTTGCCATGCACCTTAACTTTTCTAGAGCTAAACCTTGTTTTTTTAAGAATCACATGCTCAGCATTTAGTTTTTTTGCAACAGGCTTGACCCACTGCTCACTTTCCATATCTGGACCAACTAAAATAACCTCTCTTTTTGAATTTTTCACATTTTTCTGAATGTAAGTCGCAACTTCATTAGATAATGAAATTTTTTTTGCATTTGGAAAAAATTCAGTGAAAGATTTAAATCTGTGAAGATGAGGTTCTAAAACATACACTTTATTAAAAATCTTAAAAAGTTCGGCTAAAATTCTTGCGTTTATGGATTCATTTTTCTCAAATCTCTTATCTTCTCTTAAATAAGCTAAGTAAGGAGCAATGAGAAATATTTTTTTAGCTTTTAATTCTTTTGCAGTGTAAGCAGAAAACAAAACCTCCATTAATCTATCATTAATATCCATTTCATCTTCATCTGACTTGTAAAAACTTTGAATCAAATAAACATTCTTGCCTTTCAGACTCTTTTTTCCCAGCCTAACTTTTAATTCTGTATCAGGAAATCTCTCAAGAACTGTTTCAACATAAGCAGATTTGCTCTTTTTAGCTATTTTCTCTGCAATGTGCTTTGCACCAGAACAAGCTATGACTAAATTTTTAGCTTTCCCTCTTTTTACCATACCTCTTTTAAGAAACATGCTTATAAAAACCTTTTTTTATAAAGATTCCAAGTTCTAACAAATTCTGCATGAGGCCATGCAAGAGGAAGAACAGAATAAGCAAGCCCTTTTTCATAAGGCTTACTTTTTCTTATGTTATTAATCATGATTTTCCTATCTTCTCTCAATGTTCCTGTGTTTTTACTTTCCTCGACCCATTCTTCAAATTCTTTTTTTGTTGCAATATGTTCAGGAAGCTGAAGATTTTGAGAAATGTCTAAAATCCAACTAAGATATCTATCAGCTTTTTTTCTTTTGCCAAGCCTAATAAAATGCCTGCATAACATTAACGTGAAATGAGGCCAAGGACCCCATCCCCCATTATTTCTTCCAATATGCTTTTCGTATCTGCAAATGCCTCCAAGCTTCTTATGCCATAAGCAATTCTCAATTACTCTGACATTCTTTCTTATTTTTTTGTTATCATCCTCAAAAACACCAAAATCAGCTAAAGCATAGGAACTAGCATCTATTTCTTCAGCAACAGAAGAAGATTCTTTTATCCTAATTGTCTTAATAAAATGATTTCCATCCCAAAAGAATTTTTCCATGGATTTTTTTAATTTCTTTAAGTCTATTTTGTCTTTATTTTTTCCTCTAACTTTATTTAATAATTTCAAGGCTCCAAAGCAAGTTGCATTTGCCCATACTTCTAATCCTTTTTCATAAGGTGGAAACTCGTGTATGCTATTTGGAGTAAAAAAAAGATATTTTTCCTCTTTTTTTTCTTTTTTTTCTTTTCTTTTCCTTTTATTGTGTTTGTGCATCTCAGAATAAATTTGAGATTTCAAATAATCTACAGCCTTGTTTATCTTTTTATTGTACTTTTTAAGAAATCCTTTATCATCTGTCTTCTCAATATATTTCGCAAAACAATATAACATTAATCCAGTATTATCCAATTGAATTGGCTTATAGCTTGCGTCTTTTCCTTTTTTATCAAGTCTTTGAGGGAAACTTCCTTCTTTATTTTGACTATCAAAAACAAATTTCAAAGCATTTTTTGCTCTTCCAAACATTTCAGCATCAATTAAAGCTAAAATGCAAACTGCATGGTCTCTTGGATAAATGTAGGGATATCTCCCTTTAGGAGAAGAAGCTAAAATAGCTCCATTATTTAATTGAAATTTTTTAAGAATTTCCAAACTTTTCCCATATAATTTTTCAGCTTTTTTATTATCTAAATCCAAAAACAAATCCAGAATAACCTTGTTCCACCCTACAGGCCCTATGCCTTTAACTTTTCTCATTCCCTTAATATTCCTGCCTTTGAATTTATATTTTCCGTTGGGCCTTTGTACTAGATAGGGTTTATCCACTGCCTTCAACATCTCTTTATCATTTGTATTATCTCCAATTCCAATTGTCTTTATCTGAATCTGAGAATTCTTCGCTTTGCCATTTTTAGAATTGCATTCAAATTCTTTTTTGTAAATTTTTTTAAGAATCTTAATTGCTTTACCCTTGTCATTCTCTCCCAAAATATGGTAGTATCTCCCTCCTTTTGTATAATCCATCCCTTTTTTATTAATTGCTCTCAAAAACTTTGCTTTTGCAGGCTTTTTCCCTATTAATTTAAATGGCTCATCATACTCTCTTGATTTAGCAAGTCTTGCTTGTTCCTTGTTAAGTCCAGAATCATTCATTAAATCATTAACACTCATATCATTAAAAGCAATAACCTTGACATTTTTGTGTTCTTTTCTTTTTTCAATGCCATGGAGAATTTTTACAAGGTTTTTGTAATGAACCCCTAATTCTATGACATAATATCCTTTAATCTTTTTATCATAATCAAAATCCACTTTTTTGCTGAAATAGTTCTTAGGGATAAATATCCCTCCTCCATCCTCAGAAATAAAAGGATGCTTGTTGCCTATCTTTTTTCTGTAAACTTCAATCTCTTTTCTTGTCTTGCTTGTGCAAATAATTAAAGGAATTTTTTTCTTCTTAAGCAATTTCAATCCATTTTCAGCTTTTTCAAAACTATATATCTCATCAAGTAATGTAGAATCAAGATCAGAAAACACTAAAAATCTTTTCATACCCTTTTTGCTTTTTTTATCTCTTTTTGCCATAACAAAATCAAGAGAATAGGTTATAAAAAACTTTATTCTGATTTCAAAATATTTAGAATATTAGTTTTAAAAGTATCAATATATTTCAAAGGAAAATTAGCTCCTGCTGCTTTCGCATGCCCTCCTGCAGTGGAATTAGGAATCCCTTTAATACCTGCCTTAAGAACTTCAGGACAGTTTCTATTTGCATTTTGGCTTCTGCATGATACACTTGCCAAAGAAGTTTTATCATCCTGGTTTTTGTTTTCCTTAATTATAATAAGAGTAGAATCTTTGTGCTTAAGGCTTAAAATCGTGCTCACAATAGAATTAATAGAATAATCAGGCTTGAATTGGTAAAAGATAATATCCTCATGAACTTCTTTGTTAGATTCAAAATCATTAACAAAATAATTTATCTGTTTCTCTACTTTGTCAGAAAATTTCTCCAAATTCTTTAAATTATTAAATTCCTTCATATCTTTAAGCAAGTTAAAAATCCTGAGGACATTGTCTTTAAAATAAACTAAAGTATTCCCAAGAATCACTGTCTCTTTGAAATAATTTTTCCTTTCACATCCTCTAAAATCAAAGTCATCAAAAATCTCTTCTGCATTCTCTTTCCTATACTTATGAGTGCTATCAGATAGTGTCCCTATTACTCCCATCCAGCAGGGAACATGCTGAATCTTAGAAAATAATTTGTAGCAGATGTAAGAAGCAGGATATTTTGTATTAGTTTTAAGCATAGTAGTTCTCTCTGAATTTAAATCCATAATTAATTCATGATGGTCTATAACAAGTATGTCTGCAAATTTCTCTATTTTTTTAATGTTCTCAAAATCCCCACCAACTGCTAAATCTGATATTAACACTTTGTTTATTTTTCTTTTTTTTAATTTTTCAACATACTCTTCAAGCATATTATGTTTGTATTGAATAAAATCAACAAAATCCACCTTTCCTAAGACCCTTGACATTATTAAAGCACTGAAAATCCCATCTCCATCAGTATGTGATAAGATTGCAATTTTATCATCTGCATCTAACTCAGAAATAAATTCAATAAATTTTTTTTGGTTTCCAACTAAAAATTCCATTTTATTTCACAAAAACTATTCCTTTCCCAGAATCCTAGCTTCAACACCCTTTTCCTTGCACAATTCAACAAACTCTTCAGCATCTTGTTTAGTTCCTATTATTCCTCCGTAATGCATTGGGATTGCAAGGGTTGGCTTAATTAACTCTGCAGCCTCTGCAGCCTCTTCTGCATCCATTGTGAACCTTCCTCCAATAGGAAGCAAGGCAATAAAATTTTTAGACTGAAACCCTGTTAGTTTCTGCATCTCAGGAATTTTATCTGTGTCTCCTGCATGATAAATCAAAGTCTGATTAATTTTTATCAAAAGTCCTATCCATTTTGAATCTCTAGAATGAAATGGCTTATCAATATTATAGGCTGGAACTGCAGAAACCTTTATTGTTCCTAAATCCACTTCTTGGTCTTGCTCAATTGGCTGGATTTTCACAGGAACATCAAATCTTGCAATCTTGCTATGACAGTCAGCAGTGCATATTATCTTAGTTCCTTCCTGAACAATTTTATTCAAATCCTCAACACTGCAGTGATCATAATGACTATGTGTGATTAAAATCAAATCTGCTTTTTCTTCAGCAGCCTTTTCAGAAATATTATATGGGTCTATGTAAATATTCAATCCGTTTTTAATGAAAAATCCTGCATGCCCAAGCCATTTAATTTCCAAATCCTCTACTTTCATGTATTCAGGAAATAGGTTTTGTTTTTAAATCTTACAATTTCTCAATAGCATTAGCAATCTGAAGCATTTTTTCATCCTCAAATCTGTCACAAGCAATCTGCATTCCTACAGGCACACCCTTAACATCTCCTGCAGGAAGACTCAGTGCGCAATTGCCATATAAATTATAGGGAATAGTAAGCTTATCATAATTATACATCTCCTCTACAGAAATCTTCTCTCCAATCTTATGAGGTAATACTGGTGTCACAGGAGAAACAATGCAATCTACATTTTTGAACGCTTTTGCAAAATCTTCAGAAATCATTTTCTTAACTTTTAAAGCAAGATTATAATATCTTCCCTCATGCTCTGCCTTGGTTATCTCACTTCCACCAAGAATTCTCCTAAGAACCTCGGGTCCTGCTGCATCCTCTATTTTTTTTCCATAGCGCCTTCCATCTAGCTTTCGCGTACCTGAAAAAAACTCAACATAAACTAAAGGATAATAAGTTGCAACAGCCAAGTCAATATTTGGAATCTTAACTTTTTTGGTTTTCCACCCATATTTTTTAACAGCTTCTTCAATCTTATCCTCAACTTTTGACTGTATTTTCTCATCAGAAACATCAAAATCCAAAACCCCCAAAGTAATGTTTTTAGGTATTTCCTTTATCTTTCTTATATTAATCTCAGGAGATTTTTTTGTTATTGGGTCATTCTCGTCTCTGCCCTGAATAACACTAAGCAGTAATGCGGCATCCTCAACACTTTTTGCAATTGGTCCAATCTGATCAAGACTCATGCTTAGGTCTATTAGACCATATCTTGAAACACTCCCATAAGTTGGTTTTACTCCAACAACCCCACAATGTGAGGCAGGATTTCTTATGCTTCCTCCAGTATCACTTCCTAAAGCCATGTCACAAAAACCAGCAGCAACAGCTGCAGCACTTCCTGAACTTGAACCTCCAGTTATGTAGCCTGGTGCAGAAGGGTTTTGAACAGGCCTGAATGCTGAAGTCTCGCCACTCCAACCGCATGCAAACTCATCCATGTTGCAATTCCCAATAATAATCCCTCCTTCATTTTTAATTCTACTAATCACAGTAGCATCATAAGGAGCAGTATAATTCTCTAAAACTTTTGATGCGCAAGAAGTTTTCATCCCTTTAACATTGATGTTTGCCTTCACAACAATTGCCTTTCCTTTTAACCTGCCTTTACCAGTTGATTCTGCTTTAGCATCTTCTTTAACTTCTAAGATTGCATTTATTTTCTTATTTTCTTTTTTTATTTTCTTCAGATATTTTTTAATTGAATTTACCATTTTTTCTTCTCAGCAATTATAAAATCATTATTTGATTTAGGAGCATTTCCAAACATAATCTTTCTATCCATTTCGCAGGATTTCTTTTTCTCACTTTCTTCTCTATCGCATTCCTCACGCTCAATAAAACGCTCTTCTAATTCTGAGACATCTGAAACTTTACTGACTTTTGAAAGCTTTTTAGAAAAATCATCCATTATTTTCTTAGCCTGCTTTTTTATTGATTTCTTTTCTTTTTCTGAAACCTTATGCCATAAAAAATCCATATTTAATCAAAGAATAAGTCATTTATAAGATTATTGAGTTTATTGGGTTTTCTCACTCAAAAAGGCAGATAAAGATTTATAAACCCTAAATTATTTTGAAAAATTCATTATTAAAAAATCAGAAAAAAGCAAAAAAATGTTAAGACCTACAAGAGAATATGAAAAGCAAGGAGAAATTTCATTACTTCCTGAAAATAGTTATCCAATCCCAAAAAGGCAATGCAATGAGTTTCAAATATTTTTAATGAAACAAGGTTATGAATTTCTAGATGAACATCCTGATGTAATATGTCCTATGCCAGACCATTATTTTGAAGTTTATAATTCTGATTCAAAAAGAAAGGGCGGAAATAAAAGAAATAATAAAAAAGATAGAAGGGGAATAGAAGGAGAATATTTCCTAGGAGATCTTAAAAGTTTTATAAAAGTTATTCCAGGAACAGGCCTTGAAAAATTAACATGGCAATTTTTAAGAATTCCTGTAGAAGAGCAAATGGACAAAACAAAAACACAAAGAATGCCTTCAAAAGAATAAATTCATTGCATCTCAACTCTTAAAATGCAAAAGACTTAAAAAACAACTTCTATTGTGGTTTGCATGGTAATTAAACAAGGCGACAAGATAAAGGTTGAATACACTGGAACTCTTGAAGATGGAAAAGTCTTTGATAGTTCTAAAGGAAAAGCCCCTCTTGAATTTGAAGTCGGAGCAGGAAAGATAATTCCTGGTTTTGACAAAGCTGTGGTTGGCATGAAAAAAGGCGAGGAAAAAGAAATAACAATAAAGCCTGAAAATGCATATGGACAGCCAAGAAAAGAGCTTAAAAAGGATTTTCCAAAATCCTCTATGCCAAAGGGCCAAGAACCTAAAGAAGGCATGGGTTTAGTGTTGAACTCTCCGCAAGGAAAAATCCCTGCGAGAATTGTGAAAGTTTCAGATGACAAGGTTACTCTTGATCTTAATCACCCTTTAGCTGGAAAAACACTGAAATTTAAGATAAAGGTTGTAGATGTTGAATCGGAATCTGAATCTGAATCTAAATAATCTTGAAGAAACAGCTTAAACAAAACAAATTCTTTTTATTTTTTTATTTTCTTTTCTTTAAATTTTTTCAACTTCAAAATTTCAAAAACATTTTTATAATTCAAATATTTTAGTTTTTTAATGGCAAAAAGAAATAAAACAAGTATAATTACTGTTGCAATAATTATTCTTCTAATATTAGGGGTATGGGGATTTATCGGAGGCCAGCAATCTGAAAAAATAGGAATTACCTGTGATTTTGGAATAGGTGATACTCTTTGCTGGAAATGGCATAAAAACATTGTTGGTCAAACACAAGAAGCACTAGAAGATGCTCAGCAACAAGTTAGAGAGTATTTTGAACAAGATAATTAATTCCTAATATAAATTTCTAATTCTAGATAAATATCTTTTCTAATTCCCTGTAATTATCTAATTCTATATAATTCTATATAGTCTCTATAGTTTTCTAGAAAAATCATTCAATAACTTAAAACACAAGGTCAGGTTAAATTAAGTTAAGCTCCAATAAATTTCAAGACTTCAAAAATAAGCATTGCAGGCCATACAATTGCCTTCAACACCCCAAGAACACCATTCCAAAATCCTGTTGCTGTGCTTATATAATAAATAACAGCCCCAAGAAATCCCAGTCCGTAAAATGCTCCTGGACCCTTATGCTCAGAGCATATGACTTTGTTAGGTCCTACTGAAAAAGAACAGCTATCTTCTCTATCCTCTTCTTGTTTCTCAACTGCTTTTTTCTTCTTTTTGCTTTTGGTCTTTTTCTTTTTTACCATAATACAATTAGAAATTAATTCTTTTTAAATATTTTTAACCAAGGATTCAAAGAAATCAACCGGAATTATTTTATTGGTTTTTCTATCAAAACCCTGTCCAAAAATAACCTTTCCATATCTCTCAGAATCATTAACATGAAGTAAAGGAGGATAAATCTCTCCAAATTGGCCATTTAATCTAAATCCATAAACCTGATGTCCATCATCATATATGTTTGTTCCTGAAATATCTGCTTCTTGCATTTCTTTGTTTTCCTTTCCTATAAAAAGCCTATAATGCTCTGGCCATGTTCTGAAAAGCTTTTTTCTTTTCTCAGTTATTCTTTCTGCAACCTCAGGAGGTTCAGTCTCAGATATCTGTTGTTCAATCTCTAAAATAATATTTTCAATCTTTCCTAAATCAGAACTTTCTGGAAGAGGATTATAAGTCATTAAGTAAAAAGACTTATCTGAACCATTTAAATCATGATAAAGCCCAAAAGGTTGTAATTCAGAATCAAGTCCTCTTACATCATACTCATCATTTTTCTTAGTTATTTGAACATCCATGTTTTGTAAGTAAAAATAAAATTAAGGGTTTATAAGGATTATTGTTTTGTAATAAATTTAACTTTTACAGGTCTTTTGTATCCTTTTTTCTTATCAGAAATATCAATAATTGCAGCCTCTCCTTTTTTTCCCTCTCCTGGATTTACGATAAGAGTTTTCTTCATTTTGTCTTTACCCTGGTTTTCATGAAAATGC
>WJLC01000069.1 GCA_014728745.1 Candidatus Pacearchaeota archaeon | reverse complement strand
ACCCTACCCTTTATAACACAAATCTTTAAAAATACCTTTTTAATTTATTTAATGAAATGAAACTAGTCGGATTTAACTTTACAAAAATAAGTGTTGAGAGAATGAAAGGTGGTCTAAAAGACCTTCAAATCAATTCTAATATAAAAATTCAAGAAATAAATGCCATTGAAAGCAACTTCATGCAAAAAAACCAAAGTGTAGTTAAAATTGATTTTAATTATGATATAGATTATAGCCCAGGAATAGCTAAGTTAGAGCTTAAAGGACATGTTTTATTGGCTATGACAAAGGATCAAGCAAAAGAATTAGAAAAAGGATGGAAAAAGAAAAATCTTGCAGATGATTATAGGGTTGCTATATTTAATATTATATTAAAGAAATCTAATGTAAAGGCATTGGAATTAGAAGAAGATTTGAGTTTGCCTTTTCATTTGAAGTTTCCTACAGTCAAGAAGCCAAACAAAAGTAAAAAAGAATAAGTAAAAAAGAATAATTACTTTTTTCTTTGAAACACCTCTTAAAATGACAACAGAGACAAGAAAAAGAACCTTAGAAAAGAAACAAGATTTAGAGGATTACAATATTTGTTCTTTTTGTGATTATGGACCTTATGGATATTCTGATTGTCCTAAACCATACATACAAAGAGAAAGAATTAAAGAAGGTTTCTGCGGTTTTGCTGATATTGATGGTTGTCAGGTTCGAATAACTAAAGAGGATATTATAGTACATAATGTTTACAACCCTAATATACAAAAGACTAATGGTTTAGAAGACGTGAAAATCCCCCTTAAAAACATCCTTGACATTAAAAATACTTTAAACAGTGTTCCAGAACAACATAGAAAAAAGGAATTTCCCACACCAAGTGTTCTTTCTAAGGTTTTTGATAGTTTAGAAGCTAATGTTTAAAAAAACAAGATAACTCATAATTTCATGAGAATTTCAAAAGAGAAAAAAGACAAGATTTCTGAACAAATCCTAGCTTATTTATATTCTATTAACCCTAAACCAGCATTTACTGCGCATATAGCAAGAGAAATAGCAAGAGATGAGGAGTTTGTAAAAAAGCTTTTAATGAAACTTAAGAAAAAAGGGCTTGTGACTCAAATAAAGAAAAACCCTCAGGGAATAGATTATTCAAGAAGAATAAGGTGGAAACTTTCAAGCCAGGCATATAAAATATACAAACAAAACCAATAAACCTTTTATATTTCTAAAATCCTAAATTATTATGGATCCTATTAAGAATTCTTTTAATAAGGTAAAAAAAGACATTGATGCACTTAAACAGGAAATTAGTTCTTTAAACCAGAAAGTAGAAAAGAGCAGAGAGCAGATGTTGGATATTTGCAATATAATAAAGAACTTATCTCAAAAAACTAAAGATTTAGCAAAAAAGCAGGATTCGACACATAAAGAGATAAATAAGGCACTTTCGACACATCTTTCGACACATGATGACCTTTTTAACGCTCTAAAAGCCCAAATTTTGCCTATTTCCACTCGAAATAGGGGGGTTCCAACAGACAGACAGACAGACAGACAGACACACAAACAGACACAAAATAAAGAGAAAAAACCCCAAAAAATCTTTGATGGGCAATCTTCTCAATCCACACTCCAAAACCCATTTGAAAACCAACCAAATAAAGAACCTAAGCAAAATAACCCATTAAATAACCCATTAAATAACACTGTAGACAATGCAGCAGAAATTCTTGATTCATTAGATAATTTGAAAAAAGAAATAAGAATTAAATTCAAAAGGCTTACTAGCCAGGAATTCACAATTTTTTCTACAATATATCAACTAGACGAGGAATTTGGCCATACAGACTATAGAACTGTAGCAAACAAATTAGATCTTTCTGAAAGTTCTATAAGGGATTATGTTGGAAGAATCATCAAGAAGGGCATTCCTGTGGAGAAAAAAAGAGTTAATAATAAGTCAATACAGCTGTCTATATCTAATAATCTTAAAAAAGTGGCTTCTTTACCCACAATAATGAAGTTAAGAGACATTTAACCCTCTTTTCATTATTTTATCTTTCTCGTCGATAAACCCCTAAAAAAATTCTCTTTTCCTTATTATTTCTCCTGTTTTTTCCTAAAAAGATAAGCCAAACTATAGATATTCGTTTGAGCGACTATCTGTTTTCTTCTCACTTTCTTATTTTGTAGACATTGATTTCCCCTCAAAATCTCTTTTTGCCCAGTGTCTCACCCCTCTGGTTTTGATCAACTTTTTTGTTTTATTTTCCTCTAACCCTCATTTTTTGAGATTAATTCTTTTCTCCCTATTTTTTTATTATTTTTTCTTTTTATCATTTGATATAACTCTCACTTTTTACTTTTTATTTTCTGTTTTTTTCCACTTTTTAGCAGTTTTCTTTTTTTTCACCATTTCCCAACTCTCACTTTTCGCCTTTTTCCCTTTATTTTAGTCATTTTTTGCCCTTTTTCTTGCCTTTTTTGCTTTTTTTGCCTGTATTACCCCTCACTTTTTGCTTTTTTAGCAATTTTTCCTTTATTT
>WJLC01000068.1 GCA_014728745.1 Candidatus Pacearchaeota archaeon | reverse complement strand
TTTCTATTGTAACTAAATATTTTTTGCCTTGTGAATGTCTTTTTTTTCTTTTTAGACTTTTTAGCCATAAGCTAAAGTAGTCAGAAGCAATTATAAAATTATCTCAAAATCTCCTATTTCTTTTTTGACTAATTTGAAAACATTTGGATTAATTTCAACATTCTGTTTTGATTTTTGATTTTGAACAGCATCCTCAATTTCATCTAGTGAGGAATCCTCTAACTTATTCTTTTTAGTGTTAACTTTCTTAATAATGTCTCCCATTACCATAAAAGTTTCTCCATCAGCATTTATCAGCTGAGCAGTCTTATCTTTTCCCTTAAGGTTCATTTTTGTCTTATCTAAAGCAACAAGATCGCATCTCTGTGTGTATTCTATTAAGGCATCTGTAAGTATCTTTGCATTTTTTCTAGCCTCATCAGCTCTTTTTGTTGAAGCATTCCCTTTTTTAGAATCTTCCCTTGCCTTGATAATGTCTTTAAGGATTCTCAGATGCTGTCGAGTGAATTTTCCTTCTTTAACATATTTCTTTTCAAATTCCTCAAGGATTTTGTCCTTGGATTTGCTTTCCATGAATGTTTTTAGTAATTTAAAGACATCTTCATAAGTCTCCTTAATTGTCTTTTTCTGATACTTTTGCTCAATTTGCTTTCTTAATTCTTTAAGTCTTTTCAAATAATCTTCTGTATCTTTCAAAAGCTTATCTATCTTTTTTCCAGAAATTTCTTTTATCTTTTCATGTTCATAATCTCTCCAAGTATCAACAACTTTTTGCAGAAAATTAACATATTTCTTTTCAATCATGCCTGTGTCATAAAAATGCTTTTTGAACTCTGGGATCAATTCCTTTTTAGGGTTTGGAGGAGCTAATCCAGAAAGCATTAGTAATGCCTGAGCAGGTGATGTTATTCCCCAGAAAATATCTACAAAAATATTGCTTAACAAGGTTTTCTTACTTCTTTTTACAACCTTGTCTCCCATTCTCATGAACATATCAATTGCCTCAGGACTTGGCTTTAATCTTCCCATTTTAAGAAGAGCTTTCCAAGGCATGAATGTTCCTCTGTCATAAAGCGGAACACCATCTCTTATTGATGTAAAGTAAACAGGCTGGGCATCTTTTACACCCTCCCAAAAATCTGTCAAAAGCCATATCTGTGGAGAAAGTTTGTTTTTAACACCTGCTAAAGATGAAGCTTCAGCCACATACTGATAAATAATTCTTCTAAGCCTTTCTTTTAATTCAACTCTAGGCATTCTTTTAACATCAGTATCATTAATAATCACAAAAACATCAACATCAGAAGTTGCAACAGCATCTCCTCTAACAAGACTTCCTGAAATAACATAACTAACAACATACTTTTCAAATTTCCTCAAGACAAGAGATTTGTGTATCTCAGCAACTCTTAGCGCACCTAAAAAGCCTTCATCATACAAAGGGTATGACATTGCAATTGCATTAGTTAAATCAAACTTGCTATCAAGGCAATTTTCCCAAACATCTACAGGGGTTTTAATCTGCACCCATATTTTTTGATCACTTTTTATATCCTCAACTTTCTTGATTATCTCTTTCTTAATCTTTGGAATTTCCTTGTATTTGTCCTCAGGAACAATCATGTAAATATGCATGAATTTTTCAGTCTCTTTTGGAACCTCCTCTTCTTCAATAAAAATCTTAATTGATTGCGGAGGAAGAATTCCAAGTGCTTGAGTGAATTTGTATTTTTTAACAATCCAGTCTTTTAATTTATCTAATTCTTTTTTTGTCTTCTCCATTTCCTTTTGCATCTTCTCTGTATTCTGGGGCATTACTGGCTTTTCATCATATTTTTTGTTATCTAATTGCATTCCAGGGATATCTTGTGAAGAATCTTGAGTATTTTGCTTTGAATCCTGAGAATTATTTTTCTTTTTCCTGGATTTTTTACTCTTTGCCATAGTGAAAAAATGCTTTTCTTATTTATAAAGTTTCCTTTAAATAAACCATACGTTAATATGATTAAAAATATCTATTCCATATCTATTCCATATATCTTACATATTCATTACAATAGTTAAGCTTAAAAGTATCAAATGCCCTTTATTCTTATCTGGTCCCATAGTCCAGTGGTTAAGACGCGTCGTTTACACCGACTAGATCCAGGTTCGATTCCTGGTGGGACCATAACCTATTCAAAATGAAAAATAGAAAGAGATTAAGAAAAAACTGGCAACTTGGATTCTTTGGGCTGTTTGCAATTTATGCAATACCTGGAATAATAAATAAAAACTGGGGACAAGCAATATGGCTCGTCTGGGTTTTGTGGTTTCTGTATTTTATCCCAATAAAACATTCATCTAAAAGTAATTCTCAATAATATTTAAATATACAATAAAATTATTTTAGCTATCAATTCAGCGCGGATAGTTTAGTGGTTAGAATATGTCGTTGCCAATTCAGAAAACAAGGGTTTTCTGTCTGTTAGTTTTTGGAAAAAGAAGAAACAGAAAAAAAGCAAACACGATGTGACCCGGGTTCGATCCCCGGTCCGCGCA
>WJLC01000067.1 GCA_014728745.1 Candidatus Pacearchaeota archaeon | reverse complement strand
AGACTGTAAAAGATTTCATTCTTTTCTTTGATTTTTAGGATTTTCTTTTTATTTAGGAAAATAATTAAAAGATCAATAATCAAAAAACCTAACACAAAAAAACTAATTATTCCATCAGAAGAAAGCATAAACCTTTGAACAATCCCTAGGGCAGTATTTCTTGAAAATAAAGATGTAAACACGATAGTAGAAATTACCCAAGAAATATAAAAAGAAAAAATATTCCTCATTTTTTTAAATTTTTTCTCTTTTCTTTTAACAAACCAGAAGATTAAACAGCTTAGATGAATAATCATGAATAAAAACTTTGCAATTCCTACACAACTCACAATTGTAAAATAACTCAAGAAGCCAACCAATAATCCAAGACACAGTGTTTTGTATAATTTGTTTCTATATTTCTCTTTGTTTTCTCTTTTTTTATTTAGGTATTTCATTGATATTCCAAAACCAATTAACAATAAGAAAAAAGCAAACATCCCTATTGATTCATGATCAGCAAAACCTGCCATGCTTCTATATAGATAAGAAGGAACAAAAGCAAGAAACACACCCCCAATAAAAGCAGATGTCTTTGAATTAGTTAAAATGTAAATTAAAAAGAAAAAAGCAATTAAGCTAAGAATAAAAAATATAACTGGATTAATTATATGTGCATATCTTAGTGTAAATTCTGAGTCAAAAATTTTACCAATTTTGTATATCCCTATAGAAGTACTTGGAAGAATTTCAGAGGACCATCCAATGCATTCCTCTCCTAAAACTCTAAAATTGTCACATTCAGGCAAAACACCTCCATTAGCCACTTTTGTTTCAGCAATTCGTAAAAAATAATAAGGATCTAATGCCAGAGGAATTTTCTTGCCTGTTGTTGAATCCTCTAAAAGTGGAAGATTAGAAACTCTTATTGAGGCAGAAATATAAATTAAAACAAGAAAAAACACAATCAAAAGTGCAATCACATTTTTTTTCTTAGTCAATACATTAAAGATGTCTTTTGTTTTTCTTTTAAAATCTCTTTCTTCTCTTGCATATTTTCTCTCTTCTTTTTTCCTTTCTTTTTCTCTAATCTCTGCAAGCTCAGGCCTTTTTTCAAGATCTTTTTCTGGCTTTTCCCTAATATCAATAATATTATCATCACCTTTAATCTTGATGTCTTTATCCTCACCTTCAACCTTAATGGTATTATCTTTTCCCTTTACTTCAATATCTTCAACATTGCTAACTTCTATGTTGTCTTTATCTCCTTCAATGTCTATTGAATCCTTTTTCTCTTCTTTATCTTTATTCATATAAAATTATAGGAAAACTCTTCTTTAAAAGCTTTGTTTTAATCTGATTTATTTGTAAAATATGCAAGATTATAGGAAGATTATAGGAAAATTAAAATTCCTGCAACAATAACTGCAATCTGAAACAAGTGTATTAACAATACAACTTCTTGCTCATAAACCTTGCCACTTGGTTTGATTTTTTTCAGAAATTTCATTGCAACATGTGTTAATCCATACACTTTTTTATGTGGCGCCTCTAAGCTGCCATCAGGTTTCAAAGTTCCAAAACTTTCAATCTCTAGCTTGCCACGAAGCTTTAAGAAAAATTCAATAATATATGGAATGAAAAAGAAAACTGCAATTTTTTCTATGTTACCTAGAATTGCTATTGCGGCAATCATAACACCTACTGAATAAGTCAAGACATCTCCAGGGAATATTTTTGAAGGGTATTTATTAAAAATCCAGAAGGCGCATAAAGAAGCAACCATTGCCAAAGAAACAATGCTAAGCCAAGCATTTCCAGTAATATAAGTAACATAAGTCAATGCACTTAGAATAATAATTCCTTGTCCTGCTTCTAAACCATTAAATCCTGCTAAAAAATTGTAAGTTGTTGTCGCACCAATAACTCCTAAAGGAATTAATATCAAGGCATACCAAATTCCAAAATCAATGCTTCCTATAAAAGGAATTGACATTGAGGAAACACCCGCATTAATTACCATTAAAGGGATTGCTGCAAATAAAACTATGAAAATCCTCAGTCTTTTGCTAAGTCCTTTTTTCCAACCCATTAAATCATCAATAACCCCTACCATTGAAGCAATGAGTATTGAACATAAGATTGCAAATAATCTAGTAATTTCTCCATTTGTTTGATTAAAGTAAAAGGTTCTTACAGCAATGTAAAAGAGTATTCCAATAGCAATTCCAAATAAAACTGTAATTCCTCCACCTTCTGCAACTTCTGGCTTGTTTAGCTTTTGCATGTCTTTGCCAACCATTCCTTCAGATTTTGCTCTTGAAATCCACATAGGAAGAATTATTAAAGTGGCTAAAAAGCTTATTGCGATTGTTGTTATTAATAATGGATCCATAATCTTTTTACAATTGTAATCTTTTTAAATTTTTAGAAATAAATATAGATGCAATTAAACCCAGATTAAAAAAACAAAGTAGTGAAGTAAACTTCAATTAATGCAGCGATTATAAGTATTACAATTGATACAAATAATAATATAACTGAATTCTCAACAATTCTCAAAAACTCTTTGTCTTTTACGCCATGCCTTATAGCTCCAACCCCAAAAATTCCTCCTGCGAGAGCAGTTATAAAATAAGCAGCTATTTCAGGAAACCCATGAATCATATACCTTAGCAACCCCAAGGGAATATGCTTCACCTGATATTTTGTGAATATTCCTATTGCACCTGCAATAACACTTGCATTCCAAGCTAAGACAAAAATAGCTCCAGCTCCAAAAATTAGTGAGAAAATCAAAGTGAAAATCATAACATAAATATTATTCTCTAATATAGACAAAAACCTGACACCTCTTGTTGCAGCACCTGTAGCAGAAATGCCTCCATTTTTTTGAATAGCATACTTAGCCATGCAAGCCTCTAAATCTCCTCCAGGATTATTTATAACACAATAAGTTTCAATCTGAGCATTAAAAAGACTGGCATTTCCTAAAACCATGTACCAAAAAGCAAAAGCAACTATAAAACCTAAAAAAAGCCACATAAATGCGAAAATAGCATCATTATGCACTTTCCAAATTCCTAGCAAACCTTCAACTTGCTCATCTTGCTTTTCCTCTTGATTTATAAGATAATACATAAAAGGAAGAGAGAACATTACGCAAAAAGTCACAACTATCATTCCAGAGAATTCAGACAATACTACATCTGCTGAAAAAAACCAATGAACTAAAATCAAAGAAAGGCTAGCATAAACAAGACCTATGAAAAACATTTTCCAAGGACCTCTTTCAGCCTCTTTGGGATTAATAATCATCTCTAACATATTTTCTTAAAAGTAATAGGATTTTTAAAGTTTCTTAAACCCCTCCATATATGACTAAAAGCAAGTCTAAAAAAAATTCAAAAAAAAGAGGAAAAGGGCCTAAAAATTCTAAAAAATCTCAAAAATCTAGCAAGCCAGAAAAGACTAAAAAAACTAACAAGAAATTCAATAAAATAGTTAAGGACATAAAGAATATTAAAATTCAGGGAGCTAGGAATGTAGCAAAAGCTGCATTAAACGCGTATTTTTTAAAAAAGACAAAATCAGCTAAAAAAAAGCTTCTGTCTTCTAGACCAACTGAGCCAATGATGCAGAAGGTTTTGCAAAAAGCAGACAAAACCCCTAAAAAGGAATTGCTAGCACATTTTGACATTGCTCAAGAAGAAATAAACAAGCACGCATTAAAGATAATAAAAAATGGAGATATAATTTTCACGCATTGCCATTCTACAAATGTTTCCAATGCTTTAATTCATGCAAAAAAACAAGGCAAAAAATTCCAAGTTTATAATACTGAAACAAGACCCTTATATCAAGGAAGGAAAACAGCAAAGGAATTAAGAAAAGCAGGCATTAAAGTAACAATGTTTGCTGATTCAGCCTTAGGAGTTGCCCTTTCAAAAGAGCAGGGAACTAAAAAAGCAGACAAGGTTTTTTTAGGAGCAGACGCACTTCTTAAAAAAGGAGTCATTAATAAAATAGGAAGTGAAGTCATAGCCCAAATAGCAAAAAACAATAAGATTCCTGTTCATATTGTTGCAGATTCATGGAAATTTACTAAAAAAGACATTCCAATGGAGCAAAGAAAACTAAATGAAATATGGGACAGAGCTCCAAAAAACATCAAGATAAAAAATCCTGCTTTTGAATTTGTTCCTAAAAAATATATTAAGACAATTATCAGTGAGTTAGGAAATTTAAAGTATTCTGATTTTGTGAAAAAAGTTTCTAAGAAAAAATAAATTTAAATGAAATTATCCTTTTTTTGATTGCTTTTCTTGATGAGCTAGCATTGTTTGAGTCAATTCCTGATTAATCTCTTGCATTTTACCCTCAAGCTCTTTTTGAACATCTTTTAACTTGCTAATTTGGTCTTCGATTAATTCTTGAGTGTCTGGAATGCTTTTCTTAACAAATTTTCCATCTCCAATATCTACTGTCAAATTCTCACTAAGCAGTTTGGCACTGACAAAAATTCCTCTCCCAATAGAGGCCTTGATTTCCTTATCTTTTTGCCCCTTAAGCTCGTTTAATCCAGATTTAAGTGTATTCATTTCATTAACAGCTTTTTCAACAGCCTGCATTTGCTGCTGAAGACTTCTAATCTGTTGTTCAAACATCTGGAATTTTACTCTTAATTCCTGTTCATCTTGTTCTGCTTGTGTTGGTTTCTTGCCTTCCATGTTTAGAATTTGTTTAAGCCACTTTTAAAACTTTTCTTAATACGATGCTTGAAACAATGCCTGCAGGAATATACCACCACAGCCATCCAGATAAAACTTGTGAATAAATCCCTCTAATCCACCAAAAGAAAATAATAAGAGGAATAAATGAAATAAGTAAGGGCTTGAAAGAGTGTTTCATAAGCTCCATAGAGCATTCCATCATCTGCTTCTGAGCCTCTCCATCATTTCTATTCTTTTTTAGCTTAATATTACATGCTTTTTGAATTTCTTTTAATTCTTTCATCCTGTCTTGGTCAGTAAAAAATTTTGTAACAAGAGTCATAGCAAATGTAACTAAAAATGCTAAAACTATTATACTCACCTTAGGATAAGTTGTCATTAATTCAACAATCATGCTCTTATTAGTAAAAATTCATTTTTAAACCTTGACTTTCTTTTCATTATAATTGCTTTTTATATTTGCAACTCCCTCATCCTCTTCAAATATAGAATTATTAGCTACCTAAAAACTTTCTTAATGCAGGATTCATATCAGTCTGATGTTGCTGAGCAATGTTCTGATAGAATTGAAACATAATCATAATAACAAGTAGTATTGCAGTTCCTGAAACCATTGCACCAACAAGATTAGTTACTGAAGCAAGGAAACCAATTGCTAAACCACCCATGATTGTAAGTGGCATTATGTATCTTTTCAAAATGCTTTCAAGAATTCTCAAATCCTGTCTAAACCCTGCAACTTGCAGTCCAGAAGCAGCAATTTTTTCTGCCTGGCTTTTGGCATCCATTCCAGATGTTTTAACCCAGAATACAGCAAAGATTGTAGAGAATAACATGAAGAATAAAGTATGTGTTAAACCCTGTAAAAGCAAAATCCATCTGAATCCTCCTCTAATAAGCAGATCAAGAATGTTAGTAGAGCCAACCCAGAATGCAAATCCAGACACAGCTCTCCCATTAACAAAATGCCCTAAGAATGTGAAGTATGAAGCAAATTTTGCCAAGCCTGTACAAGCTCCAGCTTCTGCTGCGCTTCCAGCTAAACAAGGAGCAGCAGTATTCTCAACCAATCCTCCGAATAATTGGATATTTGCAACAAGAGCTGCAGTTAATATAACAGGGATTACAGAGGCATAAAAGAATGATAAAGGCCATTTAACACTGTAACCTCTTATTCTTCCAAAAGACAGAGGAATCTCAATTTTAAGTGATTGTGCCCATACAACTGCTAAGAACACAGCAACAGTGGCTAAAATCGCTGCAGCAGCAGAATAAAACTCTGTTTGATAACCTAAAATAAGACTCTGCAATAACACAAGCACCTTACCAGAACAAGCAGCCCCAGCTTCTTTAGTGAAATTAATCAGGCAAACTCTTCCTTGAGCATCAATAAACTGAAATGCACTTGTTATTAATCTCCATGAAACACCAGCACCAATAAACAAACTAACACCTGAGCCAAAACCCCATTTTTGGCTTAATTCATCCATATAAAATATAGCTAATCCTCCTAAGATAAGCTGCATAATCACAATCCAGGCAAATCCAGGAATAGCCTGCAGTCCCTGCATAAAAACATACACAAATGCTTCAAACACTATGAAAAACAAGACCATCACTTTTCTTAATCCCTGAAAAAACCTTTTTCCTTCTTCAGTGTTAGTGTCTATATTAAGTATTCCTGAACCAGTAAGTAACTGCAGGATAATAGAAGCCATTACTATTGGACCAATACCTAGGCTAATTATGCTTCCAAAATCTGTTCCTAGAATAATTGCAAGATACTCAAACCTTGCTAAAGCATTTTCAGATAATCCAAATAATGGGATGTTTGCAAGTAAAAAAAACAGACCAAGAACAATGAATGTCCATTTAAGCTTAGTGTTAAAGCCTACTTTTCTTTCCTCTGGCTTAACAATTTCAGGGATAAAACTAAATATATTTTTTAGGCCCATTTTAAATAATTATTTTTCTTCAGCTTCTGCACTCTCTTTTTTTGTTTCAGTTTCTTTGCTTTTATTGTCTTTAGCTTGAGATTCTTGATTTTTAGGCTTTTTGTTTTCTTGCCCTTTAGATTTCTTTTCTGAAACCTGAATCTCACCGCCTTTTTCCTTTACTTTTTTAATAGCTGAATCAGAAGCCTTTTTAGCCTTTATTATTAATTTGTGGTTTACATCTCCTTTTCCAAGAATCTTGTGGTCTGGAAGATTTACTTCATAAGCATCTCCTTTTTCTTTTCCATATTTTTGCAAGTTTCCTTCTATTTGTTGAAGATTAATTCTTTGTCTCTTGTCTTTTTTTGTCCCTATACTAGTAAAGCCCTTTTTTCCAAAATAACCATGTCCGTAAATTTTTGTTACTTTTGTTTTTTTATGGTCTGCTCTCTTACCACTTCCAGACATTCCTTTTCCACCTTTCATTCCTGAATGCCTCTTGTTTTTTCTAGCTCCGCTTCCATGAGTGCCCATTTTTCTTCCATGCATTCTAGATGATTTTTTTCTTTTCTTTGTCTTTTTCATTTTAATTACCTTAAAGCATTTTTTCAACAAGCTCTTTTATCTTGTTGCCATGATTGCCTAAAACTCCTTTTGGATAATGGATTTTTGTTTTTATGCCTCCTCTAGGAGGGTGCAACCTGTAAAAGTTTTTTATTTGAGTTTTTCTTTTTTCATTTAATTTCTTTTCAGTTTCTTGGTCTATTTCTCCAAATGCAACAAAATCTCTAATTCTATTAATCATTCCAAGATTTTCTTTAGTTGGCTTAACTAAGACACAAGAATACTTTCTTTTGAGATTAAGTCTTTTCATTGTCTCTTTTATGTCTCTATCTAATCCTACTCTTCCTGCAATTCTAATAACACATATTTTCTCACTCATTCTTTAATTTCTCCTTTAATTTTTGTCTTGATTTTGTTTTTTTCAAAGCTTTTACACAAGCCTTAACTAAATTAAAACTTGTTCTTACTTTTCCAAATGTCTTACTATAAATGTCTTTTATTCCAGCAAGCCTTAATATCTTTTTTAATTCATCTCCTACAACAAGTCCTGTTCCAGGAGCTGCAGGAATTAATTCAAGTCTTACACTACCTGCTTTTCCTTGAACTTTGAAAGGAATACTTGTTTTCCCTTTTCCAATACTATCAAAGCTTCCATCTCCCCTCACAATCTTGAAAATATTTAGTTTGGCTTTTCTTATGGCTTTATCTCTTGCTGGAAGAGTTTCCATTGACCTTCCTATTCCAATTCCAACATGGCCATTTTCATCACCAACAACTGCAAGAGCAGAGAATGTAGGAATATTTCCTTCACCAGTCTTTCTTTGGGTCTGTCTCCAAACCCTTCTTTTACCTCCTCCAAACTTTCCTTTTGCTTGCCCCATTGCAATGAGGTCTGTTTTAACATCAATTAATGCATCTACAATTTCTGGCTCCAGTATTTTCATATTATTATCAAGAATTTCATCAATGTCTTTGATTTTGCCTGATTTGACTTTTTTTCCTAATTTTGTTTTAGGCGCCCATGACCTAATAATTTCTCTTTTTCTCTCTTTTTCATCCATGTCTCTCCATCTTTTCTTTGGCTTTGACTTTTCCTCTTCTTTTTCAGCTTCTTCAGCCATTTCATCTGTTAGCTCTTCTGCAGTTTTCTCAGTATCTTCTTCTTTGCTTTTTTCACTTGATTCTTCAGTTTTTTCTTCAGATGATTTAGACTCTTTAGACTCAGATTTCTTCTCTTCTTTTTCTTCCTCTTCATCTCCCTCAGACTCTTTCTTTTCAGTATCTTTTGCTTTTTCTTCAGAGCTTTTCTCTACTTTTGATTCAGGAGTAGATGTTTCTTTCTCAGCTTGTTCTTTTTCTGATTCTTCTTGTGTTTTTGTTTTTTCTTTTTCTGCCATTTTATTGTGAATCTATTTTGCTTTTAATTTCTTGAACATTAATTTTATTTTTCAAAGCCTCTCCCATAAGTCTTTCTTGGGACGGAAAAGCTTCTTGCTTGCATTTAATTTCTAGTCCTGCATCTACAACACCTTTTATGAATCCATAGATTCTTGTTTTGTGAAGTATTCTCTGCATTCCTAAATCAATAATAGGTGTTTCTAATTTTTTCTTGATAATCTCTTTACCGATTAAGTATCCTGTTAAGTATGCTGCGCTTATTGATTTTAAACTCCCTTTTGCTTTTTCTGGCCATCCTAATTCAAGAAGTTTTTTTGAACTCAATCCTATTTTTACAGTATCTTTTGCTTCATCACTCACAACATACTGCGCAATTATGTATTTGTTGGTTCTTCTCATTACTAGTCTTGGTTTTTCACTTTTAAGCAATTTTAATCTCTTTAAATAATCTGTTTTTGCCTCTCTTCTTCGCCTTTTTGCCACTTTCATTTTGTTAAACCTCCTATGAATTCTTTTAAATTAGCCTTACTTTTGAAATCCTTGTTCCTTATTTTTTTTCTAATTTCCTTAACTTGGCTCTTGCTTAATCTCCCTTGATTTTGCAATTCTTTAACATATCCTCTAAGTTTCCTTGTCATTATCACATATTTTTGTTTTCTTTTGTTAACTTTCTTTCTTATGTTTCCTGTGCTTTTTCTATTTTTTTTCTTAACTTTTTTCCTTCCCTTAACTTCTTTCACTAGTATTGCTTTGTCTGCAACCAAATCTCTAATGTCTTGTTTAGTTATTGCTTCCTTAATATCATCTAGTCTAGATTGCACAAGCACAATTCTGTTTTTACCAACACCTAATGTCCTTGCAGCAAGTGCTTTTTTCTTGTCTAATTTCATTTTTTATTCTCCTTTGATTTTTTTGAATTTGATTTTGTTTGACTCTTACTTTTTGATTGTCCTGGGCTTTCTTTTTTATTTGCCTTTTTCCCATTCTTAAGGAATTTTTTAACATTTAGATTATGAACTTCTATACCTTTTGATTTTGCTTTTTTAGCAACCTGTATTTTTTTCTTTTTCTGCCATTTTATTGTGAATCTATTT
>WJLC01000066.1 GCA_014728745.1 Candidatus Pacearchaeota archaeon | reverse complement strand
GTTCCAGACAAAGGAATATTAATTTTTACTAGTCTTTCAAGAAGGTGTTTTTGCGAGGCCATTTTATTCTCTCTCTTGTTCTATTTTCTTTTGAAGCCCCTTTGGATTGTATTTCTCTTGAATATGTCTGTCTTTAGCTTTTTCATATTTGTCTATTCTTTTGCATCCTTCTTTTAAACCACAAAAAAATAAAACACCTGCAAGTGTTGCTCCCATTGTATAAGTTAAAAACTTAGATTCATCATCATGTATTTGGCAGTTTTTTCTTTCAGGGTCATTTGGGAATGGATTTGAGTTATAGTCTGTCATTTTCTTTCTCCATTATTTCATTATATTTACTTACTGTAGAATTAATATTGATTCTTGCCTCTAAAGTAGGTGAGATTTCTCTTTTGTAAAACCCATAATCATGAATCATTGAATCATTAAAACCTATTTTCAAATACCCTTCTGAAAGATTTGGGTTATTTGAGGGGTAATTAGTAAAACTTACAATTCTTCCTGTGTCTTTATCACAATAAAAATTTGCAGCTCCGCAAGATTGCCCATTAATTTTCCCAGCATTGCCTCCAAAACTCTCTCCAAGAAGTAAATTCCACATTTCATTAGTGCCATCATCTCTTGTCATTTTCTCTATATTGCTAGCAATAACAGAATTCATTTTCTCTCTATTTGCATCAGCCTCACTAGTTTTGCTAGAATCTTTTTCTTTTATGCTTGGATTTAATACTGTAGTTTCACTCATTTTCTATACATTTTATAGGGGATTTTTCTTTATAAAGCTTACTATTGTTGTATCTGTATGGTAGTGACATATAGAACTAGTTTTTGCTTGTTGGATTGTTTTATAATTATTGAATTAGTTATACTCTTTCATCATAGCTTTTCTTTAAATTATCTTCTTGAAAAGGCCTGGTGTCTTTAGCTCTTTCAAAGCCAACTTTTTCAGGATTTACAATATCATATTCTTCTGGCATTCCTGCTCTTGCTCCTGCAGATCCTGCTCCCATACCCATTAATTCTTCTGCATTTACCATGCCTGCTTCTGCACCAATTCTTTCTTGCTGCCTGCCAATTGTCTCAAAATCAACTCCTTGGTTTGCTTGTATTGGTGATACTTCTGAAGACATTCTTGCTTGTTCTCTTACTATTTCTCTATACTGCTCCATAGAAGGCTCTGGAACAGCATATTGTTCAATAGTTGACTCACTGCTCTCTTCATCTTGTCCTCTTCCTGAAGGCCCCCTATCAGATTCCAAATCAATTTCTAATGGTTCTGACTCTAATTGTGAAGATTGAGATGAGGCAGGCGAAGCAGAAGTCACATCACTTAAAACAGGGCTAGATTTTACTGCAGAACCAGTCTGAATAAATTTTTGAAATCCAATGTTTCTTATTTGCTGCTCATTTTCATCAATTGACTCTTCTAAAGAAGATTCTTCTTCTGGTTTTGATTCTTTGATTTCTTTAATCTCTGATTTAATCTCTTTTATTCTCTCTATATTATTCTTGGATTTATGTTTTTTTGTTTTTGTCTTGTCTTTCTTCTTTTTCACCATATATTTTATTCCTTACAGAAATATATAAAAATATGGTTTTGCTTTGCATTGTATGGAAAAGAGGCTGAAGAGTTTTATAAGCGCAATACTAATTATAGCAGGGTTTATTTTCTTGTTTCCTGGATTAAACATCACAGGGGCGATTGTTGGTGTTTCTGAAACAACAGGTAAAATAATTAATTCTGTTGTTGGTGTAGCCTTAATAGTTATTGGGATCATTCTCGGAAATATAGAAGATACTATAAAAGAACTAGAGGCAGATGAAAAATATCAACAATCTTTTGAGAAATCAAGACAAAAACCAAGAGGAAGAGGAAGAGCTGCAGATGAAGTTGCAAAAGAAGCAGTAAGATATCTTGATAAAATTAAAAAAAAGGGTGTTGATTATGAGGATTGTCTCCTTGGGGTAGCAGATATAATTCTATCAGGAACCAGCACTGGAGGAAGAAGAGCTCTAAAACAAGTAGACTATTTAGCAAGAAAGGTTAAAGAGGCGTATCCTGATAAAAATTATGAAGAAATTCGTACAGAACTTAGTGAATTAATTCATAATCAATACTAAGATTATTTTTTTCGTGCATTTAAAAGTCTAGATCCTAAATCTGTATATCTTTGAATTTGTCTCTCTGTTTCAGGCAGTCCATTATACTTATCTAAGAGAATTATATTCCTTGAGGAAATTAAAAAGGGCTTAAATAATAAATTAGAATATTCTTCAAAATTTCTTATTCCTTCGTCATTAGATGCCATTAATATATCAAATTTTTGACCATTAACTACTCTTCTTTCTTTACCCATTAGTTTTCCCTTAAAATAACTCATTCCTTCAATATCTGGAATATTGTAAATATCTCGTTTCCAAAATATATCGTCTTCCTCTAATTTAAAATCAGGGAATTCTTTGTCAACAGAAGGTAAATCTGGATCTACTTTCAGACCAATTAATTCATAATAATCATAAATTTCTCTTCTTGCTTTTTCAATATCTATTTTCATTTTATCCTTTTACCACTGCTAGGGGC
>WJLC01000065.1 GCA_014728745.1 Candidatus Pacearchaeota archaeon | reverse complement strand
GATTCAATATATCAACCTGCAGAAGATTCTTACTTGCTGGACAAAGTCTTGAAAAAAGAGATCCCAAAACTCCTAAAAGACAACCCAAACCTTGGTTTTCTTGAAATAGGTGCTGGCTCAGGAATTCTTTTAGAAACTGCAAAAGAATTAGGAATTAAGCCAAAAAACATTTTCGCAACCGACATAAACCAAACAGCTGTTAAACATTGCCAAGACCAAGGATTTAATTGCATTCTTTCTGATTTGTTTGAGGAGGTTGAAGGTCAATACAACATAATTATTTTCAACCCTCCATATCTTCCAGAAGACTCTCAAGGATTAGAGCCAGAAGAATCTCAATTAGCAACAACAGGCGGAGCTTTAGGAAGTGAATTAATTAACAAGTTCTTAGAGCAAGCAAAAGAATACTTAGAAGAAGGTGAAGACAATGGAAGGATATTTATTTTAACATCAAGTCTAACAAAAGGAATTGATTGGAAAAATTATAAGAAAAAGCTTATAGGAAAAGAAAATCTTTTTATGGAAGATTTGTTTGTTTGGGAACTGAGTCTTTAATCAATATCTAAACACTTATTTTATCTAATTATCTCTCAATATCTTTCCAGCTCTTGCCCTGCTTTTTCAAAGCCAACACAGCAGGGATTTGCTCTTCAAAAGTTTCTTTAGAAACCTGATAAAAAATTCCCAAAGGAATTTTTGTCTTTTTTGTCACAGGATTATAATCAAATTCCTCAGCCTTTTTCCAAGCTTGTTTAAAACTAGTTTTATCATGCTTTTCACTTTTGCCTTTACTTTTCTTGTTTTTCTTTCCCTGAAGCATGTATGTCTGCTCTTTGTATCCTTTATGAGGGTGAAAAACAATGCATGGCTGCAAAACCTCAATGAAAGAAAAGCCCTTGTGCTTGATTGCTTCTTTCATAACCCAAGAAATTTGCTTGCTGTCTGCAAAAACTCTTGCAACAAATGTGGCCCCATTTGCTAGCATGAATTTCATAGGATTTAGTGGAGGAACCTTAACTCCAAAAGGATTTGTTTTATCTTTAAAACCAATCTCAGTTGTCGGCGTTGGCTGTCCAACAGTAAGAGCAAAAACCTGGTTGTTATGAACAAAGTAATTTAAATCCGCATTGTATCTTGCAGCATGGACAAGATGACTAACACCCTCAGCATAAGCATCTCCATCCCCTGCAAAACCAATAACATTAAGATTAGGATTTCCAATTTTAATTCCAAGCATTGTAGGCAACACCCTGCCATGAAGAGTGTTTAAACCATTTAAGTTCAGATAATCAAACATTTTCCCATGACATCCAATTCCTGTGACTAGTGCAAATTCATCTTTTTTCTTTGCTGCATTTTCACTACTCTCAATCTGCTTTTTCAAGTACTTTTCAACACCTGCAAGAATCTGATTGTTAAAGCATCCAGGGCACCATGTTATTTTGCTTGGAGTTCTGACTTCTGTTTTCTTGTTGAAAACCTTGCTCTTCACTTTTTTAACCTTGTCTATTATTTTATCTTTCATTTATTTCTTCAACCTCTTTTTAATTTCCTTCAAAAGCTCGTCTCTTAAAAACGGCCTTGCATCATATCTTAAAATTTTATTTTTGTCATGAATATTAAAGCCTGTTTTTTCCTTAATCACATCTCCAAGCAAGCCAGTTGCATTATTTTCAATTAAAATAAGATTCTTTCCAATAAGCTCTTTCCATATTTCTTTGTTAGTGAAAGGCTCTATGTATAAAATCTGAACAAATTTTGCATCAAGGCCTTCAGATTCAATGCAATCTAAGATAGCCCCTTTTGTTGAGCCCCAACCAATAATCACATTATCAGAATCTTCTTTTCCATAAACCTTATACTGCTCAAATTTCATAGCTTCACTCATAACATTTTCTTTTATTTTCATTCTTGCATCAATGTTTCTTTTAACAATTTCAGGATTTTCAGTTGCACTTCCCCACTTGTTTTTCTCATAACTGTTAAATCTTGAAAAATCCGTCCATTTTCCAGATTTAGTTATCTCAGCTCTTCCGTCAATAGTATAGTAGCTTTCTCCAAGATGTTTATCTCCAACAATAATGCTTGGAATTCCAAATTTTTGAGAAAAGTAAAAAGCCTGACTAGTAAGTTCCTCTGCTTCTAATGGATCTCCGGGGGCAAGAACAACTCTTGGAAATTCTCCATGTCCGGTGTGTCTTGCAATGTTTAAGTCAGCCTGGCTTTGATAAGTTGCAACACCTGTTC
Source organism: Candidatus Pacearchaeota archaeon (assembly GCA_014728745.1). Lineage (GTDB taxonomy): Archaea > Nanobdellota > Nanobdellia > Pacearchaeales > GW2011-AR1 > WJLC01. The sequence goes on along the minus strand of WJLC01000065.1, from coordinate 4,476 downwards.
CAGGACCCTGCCTTTGAGCAAGGTAAAACACCAGTGGAACACCAGCAATCCCTGTTAAGCTTAAAGTTTCACCCATTAAATCAAAACCTCCTCCAGAAGTGCCAACCATTACTTTTGCACCAGTTATTGCACTTCCCACCCCTGCGTTTGCCACAGCAATTTCATTTTCTAATTCAATAACAGAAAAATTATTTTCTTTTTGCTTGCCTGCCAACTCACCCATAACAGGAGTTGCAGGAGTCATTGGGTATGCATAATACAAATCCAATCCAGAATTAATAGCACCTTCAGAAACACCTATGTTCCCATTTCTAAAAATCCTATTTTCTTTATTATCTAAATCATCAACCTCAAATTTTTCCTTTTCAGAATTATAACCTTTTTCAGCTGCTTTAATATTCTCTTCATATCTTTTGCCTATTTTCTTTAATTCTTCATCTAAATATTTTAAATCAATTCCAAGAACCTTAAAGATTCTTCCAGCAAAAAACATGTTTCCTTGTTCAAATTGACCATCAATAACAACACCATTTTTGTTTAGCTGGCTTTTGTGAATCTCAACACTTTTATCATCTAATGCCACAATTATATTGTAAATAGAATCATTGCTAAAAACAGGCTCATTGCTAAAAGTTAAAACATTGAAATTATGGCCCCCTCTTATAACAGACTGATAATCTCTTGAATAAAACACATAATACCCTTTTCTTACTAAAGCTCTTGCTAAAGTGTAAGTTAAAATGTTTGGGCCCTGCCCTGCTTTTCCTCCAAATAGAATATTAAATCTCATTTCTTTTTTTGCTTTATTACTTATTAACCCTCTTTGCCTCTTTTGTTGTATTAAATCACACTCAATTTTAAATACTACTTACTTTATTCAATATTATCAGCATTATAAACTTTTTTAATGGGGGATAAATAGAAATAACACCAAAAAAGATGGTAAGATTTGCGCACATTTCAGACGTTCATTTAGGAGGATGGAAACAAGAGCCTCTCAGAAATTTGAATTTTCAGTCTTTTCAAAAAGCTGTTTCAAAATGCATAGATGCAAATCTTGATTTTGTAATAATTGTGGGTGATTTGTTTGATTCTGCCTACCCCCCAATAGAAATTCTGAAAAAAACATTTGCAGAGTTCAGAAGATTAAAAGAGGCTAAGATTCCATGCTTTATCATAGCTGGAAGTCATGATTATTCTGTCTCTGGAAAAACATTCTTAGACGTTTTAGAAAAAGCAGGATTTTGCAAAAATGTAACTAATTTTGAAATGGATGAGGAAAAAAAGATAATTTATCTTAATCCTGTTGTTCATCAAGGGGTTGCAATGTATGGCTATCCAGGAAAAAAATCAGGGCTTGAGATTGAGGATCTTAGAAAAATAAAACTGCAAGACTCCCCTGGAATGTTTAAAATTTTCATGCTTCACACAACTATTGACAAGGCAAAGGGAACTCTGCCAATTGATGCAATTGAGGTTGATAAGCTTCCTCAAGCAGATTACTATGCCTTAGGGCATCTCCATATAGATTTTCAATATGAAAATTTTGTTTATCCTGGGCCTGTTTTTCCAAACAACTTTCAAGAATTAGAAGATTTGCAAGAAGGTGGCTTTTACATTGTTGATACTGAATCAGACAATAAACTTCAGAAAGTCAATTTGAAAACAAAGCCAATTGAATCTGTGGAAATAGAAATTAAAAATGCTCTGACTGCAACTGAGAAGATTCTCTCAGAGCTTAACAAAAGGCAACTGCAAGATAAGATTATTCTTCTTCGTGTTAAAGGAGACTTGGAAAAAGGAAAGCATTCAGATATTAAGTTTAGAAAAATACAAGAGTATTTAGAGGACAAAGGAGCTTATTTCATGCTTAAGAATACTCATGACTTAAATGTTAAGGAGCTTGAGATGGAAATGGACATTTCTGATTCAGAGAATATTGAAGAGGAGACAATAGAAAAGTTTTCAGAGAAAAATCCCTCTGATTTTAACAGCCTAATCCCAGAATTAATGAGTGCTTTGTCACTTGAAAAGCAAGAGGATGAAAAAAATAACATATTCACATCAAGGCTTTTAGAAGGAGCAAAAAAAGTTCTGAAGTTTTGAATAAAGATAATAGGGAATGCAAGAATATAATCAAAGAATAAAATAAAATAAATTAAAATGCAACTAAACAAAATAAAACTCAACAACATAAGAAGTTACAAAGAGCAAGAACTAGAATTTCCAGAAGGCTCTACACTTTTGTCAGGAGACATTGGGGCAGGAAAAACCTCAATATTGCTTGCAATAGAGTTTGCCTTGTTTGGAATTCAGCCAGGTCAGAGAGGCTCTTCTATTCTAAAAAACGGAAAGGATACTGGAGGGGTTGTTCTTGATTTTGAGGTTGAAGACAAGCAAGTTAGAATTGAGAGAACTTTGAAAAGAAGCAAAAAATCCATTTCTCAGGATTACTGTGCAATAGAGATTAATGGAGAAAAATTTGAAAAGTCAGTAACTGAATTAAAAAACATGGTTCTCGAGCTTTTGAATTACCCTAGAGAATTCTCAAGAAAGCAGAACATTCTTTACAGGTTCACAGTTTACACTCCTCAAGAGCAGATGAAAGAGATAATTTTGCAGGATTCTAAAACAAGATTAAATACATTAAGGCATGTTTTTGGGATTGACAAGTACAAGACAATTCTTGAAAACACTTCCACACTATTATCAGAAATTCGTTCTGAAAAAAGGCTTAAGCAGGGAATGACTTCTGAGCTAAGCAATGAAAAGGAAACTCTCACTAAGAAAAAGGATGAGTTAGAAACTAAAAGATATAATCTTAGGTCAATTGAAAAAGAGCTTTTTTCAAAAAAAGAAGTGAGAAAAAAAGCTCAAGAGGAAAAAGAAGAGATTGCTAAAAAAATAGAAGAGAAAAACAAGATTCAGTCAGAGATTGAAAAAACTAAGATAATGGTAAATAATAAGCAGGATTCTATTACTTCAAATGAAAAAACAATAAAAAATCTCCAAGAACAGATTGCAGAGCTTGAAAAGCTGGAGTTTGATGAAAGCAGGATAAAGTCCTTGGAAGAGGAATTAAAAAGCCTTAAAGAAGAAAAGCAGGATTTAAATGAGAAAAATCTTGATACTGTTTCTCAGATAAAATCTCTCACTATGAAAAATAAAGAGCACGAGGATTTGAAAAATAAGATTTCAAGCCTTAAGATGTGCCCTACTTGTCTTCAGGATGTTGACCCAGTGCATAAGAGTAATGTTTCTAATAAAATGGAATCAAATATTGTGGAGAATGTTAAAGAAATAGAGAACTTTACTTTAGAAAAAAGAAAGCTGTCAAAAAGCCTTTCAGAAATTGACACTAAGATTTCAGATGCTCAAAATAAAATACAAGAGCTTAAAGTTTTGCAAGTGAGGCTTCAAAGCCTGAAAGACAAAAAAACTAGGATAGAGGAAATTAAGAAAAACCAAGATGCACTTGAAAAAGACATTGCTTTGCTAAAGCAGCATAATGATTCTTTGAGAAAAACTGTTTTTGAATTAAACAAGTATGATAATATTTTTGAGGAAAAGAAAAAGAAGTTTGATGAGGCTTCTAAAGAAGAGAGGCTCGCAGAGATTAAAGTAGCAGAATTGAAAAAAGAAATAGATGTTTTTATGAAGCAGATTGAAGAAATGAAGCAGAAAATAAAAAAACAAGAGAAAATCAAAGAAGAGTTAAATAGGCTGTCAGAGATTGAAGCCTGGCTTAATAAGAATTTTGTCCCTCTTATTTCAAATGTTGAGCAGAATGTAATGATTAAGCTTAGAAGTGAGTTCTCGCAATTGTTCAGCCAGTGGTTTTCAATGTTGGTTTCAGATAGCTTTAATGTTATGCTTGATGATAGCTTTTCTCCTATTGTAGAGTATCAGGATTATGAAATAGATTATGATTATCTTTCAGGAGGAGAAAGAACAGCAGTTGCTCTTGCTTATAGGCTTGCATTGAATCAGGTGATTAACTCTTTGCTGAGCAAGATAAAGACTCATGATTTAATAATTTTAGATGAGCCAACTGATGGATTCTCAAGCAATCAGCTTGATAAAATGCGAGAAGTCTTAGATGAGTTGGATGTCGGGCAGTTGATAGTAGTCAGCCATGAGCAAAGAATGGAGGACTTCATGGAAAATGTGATTAAGCTCAAGAAGGAAAAAGGGGTGAGTGGGAAGGGGTAGGGGTTTAATCAAATATCTTCTTACCAATTCTGGAATTAAGATAAGCAATCAGCTTATCTCCTTTTGCTATTTGTCTTTTATCTATCTTCAAAGCTTCTTGTAATGTCATATTTTTTTGCCCACCTGTTGAGGCAGCTACTTTTCTTGAACTTGGAATTGATATATCTCAAAAAGAATTTTGGGAAAGTGGATTAGAAGAGATTAAAAAGTTGTTAGATGAAACAGAAAAGTTAGCAAAAAGTTTAGGTAAAACATAATCACTCT
>WJLC01000064.1 GCA_014728745.1 Candidatus Pacearchaeota archaeon | reverse complement strand
GGTTGATAGAGAGCTTGCATCAATGTTTGCTGTTCAGGCAGTTATTCAGGCACTAATAAAATTTAATGTGCCTTATCCAGGAAAGTATGTTGAATCCCATCTTTCTGCTGGAAGTGTTAATGAAAATGAGCCAGTGATTTTTAATTTAGATATGATTGGAAGAGGTGATGAAGATGTATTGACAAAACCAATCATAGAGATTTTTTCTGAAACAGGAGATTTGGTAGAGGTTTTGGAGTTTAGAGAGCGTGAATTAGCTTCACAAGAAACAATATCGCTTAAAAAAGAATGGAATACTCAAGGATATTCTGCAGGAAAATATTCTGCTGTTTCATCTATCGCCTATGGAGGAAAAAGCCCTTCAGAAGACAGAGAGGATTTTAGAATAGGAAAATTGACCCTTAGTTTAGTGAATTATACTAAAGAAGTTGTTATTAGTGGAGTGACTGGTTTTGGATTAACGATTGAGAGTGGATGGAATGATAAAATTGATGGGGCTTATGCAAATGTAGAATTTTTAAACAAGTCAAAGTTTTTCAGCAAGCCAAAACCAATAACATCATTTAAAACATCTCCAACTGATTTAGAGCCATGGGAAGATCAGGTTATTACAGGATATTTTAATTCTAGTTTATTTACTCCAGGAAAGTATCCTGCTAATGTTACTTTGGTTTATTATGGTAGGGAAAGAGGAAGGAGTGAAAGCCAGATGATTGACGTGAAGTTTATGAATAAGAATGAAGAAGATGTCAATTATGTTGTTTGGGGGGCAGTAATCATTGGATTATCTTTATTAATCATTGCAATTTTATTTTTATTATTTAAAGATGGCAGCAAAAAAAGAAAAAGGTAGAAAAAAAGGAAAAAACAAGGATAAGAACAATCAACAGGAACTTAGCAAAAAAACAAAGATTGTTGTAATTTTCGCTTTGTTATTTTTCATCATTGTAATTGCATTGATTTTTAATGCAAACAAGGTTTTTTACTTGCAAAAATATGATGTACCTATTAGAACGGTGGTTGGAAATGAAACTGTTTTTAATATAAGCAAAAATGACACAATACTGAATTTAGGAACGGTAAAGTATGGTGGGGATATGCAAAGAAGCTTGGAAATTTCAAATGATTATTCTTTTCCCACTAGGTTTAGTTTTGAAGTCACAGGAGACATAAAAGACTTGATTGCTTATCCTGAAGCCTCTTATTTAAGGGCTAAAGAGGATATTTTAGTCCCTTTTAGTACAGAAATAAAAGAAAGTACTGAAAAGGGTGTTTACAGTGGTGTTATTCATGTTAAAGTGCAGAAGTTTACTGGTAAATTTAAAGATAAAATAAATATTTCTGATGCTCTTAAGAGTAATAATTCATAATTTTAAATTATTGCTTTTCATTGTATATTCTACTAAGAAGAAAGGTATTTAAAATAGATTTTGTTTTGTATTTTTATGGTTAGAAAGAGGTTATTTTACAGTCTTTTTGCAATTTTTTTAATCACATTGTTTTTTGCAATGAGCTTTACAGGGTTTATTATTGCAGAGGAAGATACAGCAACAGTCAGTCTAACAATCCTTTCACCTGAAGAGGAAAATATTTCTAATTATGGGATTTTTGAACCTTTATGCTGTTCTGGGGGAACAGGTGATTGGTGCATTGAAAATAATGTATACAATGAAACAACAGGAGAAGGAGATGTTTATTGTGAAGGAGATCAGGCAGGTCAAAATATCTTAGTAAATGTCCAACATATCTTGAAATTTAATTTTTCATCCATAACAACAACATCAGATGATGTTTTAGAGTGTGTTTTAGAGCAATCTGATGGAAGTTTATTAATTATTAATGAAACTGGCCTAACATTAAGCAATAGCAATTACATTTTAGAATATGCAATTTCTAATGATACTAACATTCAAAGAGACACAGAAAATTCAATCCATGATTTGCCTTGGGGGGTCCATAATTGCTCTGTAATATATGATGCAGGTGGAAGAGATGTTTATGATTTAAATGAGGTTATTTTTGTTCATAGGAATCTTAAATGGACTACTTTTGATTATCAAAAAGCAGTATTTGCAGAATCTGTCCCATTTAAATTTTTTAATAATACTCGTTCATTAAAAAAACCGTATATTGATAGTGATTATAAAAGCTACACAAGATATTTGACCTTTAAGCATTATGCAGGAAGCCAAACTGAAGAAATTTGTTTTGATGGAGAAGATAATGATGGAGATCTTTTGATTGATTATGATGATAAAGACTGTAGAACTTTTGCTCATAGATATAATTCCTCAATGAATTATACTATACCAGGGAATTTCCTCTCTAGTTTTGCATTTTTTAGTGATATTTTTTCAAGAGTAGGAATAACAGGAAAAATAATTTCAACAGCTGAAGATGATAACATTGTTGTGGATAGTTTAGGAGCAACAAATTATTGGTACACATTGAATACTGATTTAGATGGTTCCTTTAAGATGAGGATTTATGAAACAAGTCCTGGAAGTGATGGGTATGGGTATACTATAAAAGGGTTTCCAAATGTTTCTTCAATATCTTTGATAGGAAGCATTCCTTCTGCAATTTCTTCTAGTTATGCTTGCGGAGATTTAGCAGGGTATACAGATAATACATGCAATATTAATTTAGATTGTTCATCTTGCGCAGATGGGTTTACAGATATTGTTTTAATTGTAAATTCCTCTGATTCTAATTATGATGCAGAAGATTCTTTTGAGATTGAAACAGTTCATGGAACTTCTATTGAGTCAGAATCTTTTTCTGCTTATTTTGATGATTCAGAGGGTTTGAATAATACTCTTGAAAATGAAAGTTCTTTAGCAGTTAATGGTAATAATTTATGTATTGATTCAGTTAATAATGATTTAGATATAAGCACTGATTATACTTATATTAATAGTCTTTCTGGAAGTCTAAATAGGATTAGCTGGAGTAGAGATTGTGCAGATATTGATTGTGATGGGGCAAATGGGCCAAGCTATACTGCTGAGCAGGATTACACTTTTAGCCAAGGGCAATGTGAATATCTTACTGAGGATACTTGCGACGATAATTATGATAATGACTTTAATGACAATTATACAACCGATGCATATGGATTACAAGGCTACTATTATACTGATTGCCATGATGTTGATTGTTTTGGCAATGGTGTGGAATGCCCAAGTTCTGAGATAACCTGCAATGATGGAATAAATAATGATTGGGATTATGTTGATACTGACTCAGACCAGGGTTCCCCAAGCAATACGCATAAAATAGGAAATACAGATAATTCTGGAGGAACAGGGTGGAATAATTTAAAATACCATCATAGTACAAGAAAAGCAAACTTAACTGATTGCGAGGACCCTGATTGTAATAATTCAGTTGGTGGTTCAAGTGGAGAGACATGTGAATGGGCTCATGAATTAACTTGCAATGATGGTTTTGATAATGATGCTTTACAGACTTATGATTGCGAATTTAACAATGTTTATTACGGAGCTGTAAATGATAATGCTCCTACTTATTGGCATGCAGAATATGATTGCGCAAGCCATTGCAGAGTTAATGAGGATAACTTAGAAAATGCAGATCAATGTGATGATGGTATTGATAATGATTGGGATTATTATGATAATTCAGGAATTTATTCTGGCAATGAATTGGTTTCAGGAGGAATTGATTGCGGATGGAATGGCTCTGGAAGAAACTACAATCCTGATTTAGATTGTGATGGAGAGACAATGGGTAACGGATATGTTTGTGAGATTGGGATTGAACTAACTTGTGATGATGGTTTTGATAATGATTATGACAATAAAGCATCTGATGCTTCAACAAGAGGTGGTGAATGGGATTCTACATTGTATGAGGAGTATTTTGGAACTGGAACCTATTCTAAAAATTCAGATTGTGATGATTATGATTGCCAAGGCAAGGCAAATTGTCCAACAGATGAATCAATAAATGCTGCCTGGTGCTTTGATGGAGCAGATAATGATTTAGATGGAGATGTTGATTGCTCTGACTCTGATTGTGTGGGTGTTGCAAACCCGAATGATGTTACAGAAAAATGCTTTCCATATGAATTAAATGTTTCTTTGTTGCTTGATTCAGATGAAAATACAAGCTCTGTTAATTTCTGCGGCAATAATATTGATGATGAGAATAAAAATGATGACAATGCTGTTGCAAGTGGAGATGTTTTTAATTACAATTCAATAGGGTTTACATATACGGGTTCTAGAAGTGATAAAATGGATTGTAATGATTTAGATTGCAGGCAAAATTTTGGGCAATGTGCTCCTTGCTCAAACAATGAATTAGTTGAATGGGATAGTTGCTTTGATGGTATTGACAATGATCATGATGGAAATCTTGATACTGCTGATTCAGATTGCAATGGGCAAATAACTGATTCAAGAGGATATAATGGAAGTAATGGCCCTGTTGTAGAAACAGATTGCATGAATAATTATGATGATGATAATGATGGCAATGTGGATTGTGAGGATGCAGATTGCTTTGGGCAGGTTTTTAGCCCTGATGGCAGGGTTTGTTTATATGGGGGAAGTGGAAGTGAGCAAGGCTCAGCAAATTGTAGTGATGGTTATGATAATGACGGTGATAGTTATATTGATTGTTATGATTCTGATTGCAGTGATGAATGCGGAATTAATACTGTATCTGGAACAGGAATAACACATTCTCCAGAAAATACTTCTTTTAGTTTAACTGGAGATGTTACAATAAGTGGAACAGCTACAACAATTATTAGAAAAGGAGGAGATTTGTATGTATCTTATAGTTATTCTGGAGGAGATTTAGGAGGAATCACAATTGTCTTAGGAAGTTATTCAACAGGAGAAGTAATAGATACAAATGTTTTTGATGTTTCTAATGCAGAGTTTGTAAGCAATCCAGATAGTTTTTCAATAGATAAAACATATGCAAGTGATGGTTACCTAACCTTTAGTAGTTCTGGAATCTCAAGCTTTTACTTTCAGATTAGAATTCCTGGAAAAGGGGTATTGGATGAAAGTTCAACAATTAAGTCTACTGCAGAAATAGGAACAAATACTGCATCAGGGTCTTTTAATACTGAGGTTGTGAATAACCAATCTCCAAGCATAGATGTTTTAGAGATTGAGCCATCAACAGGAAAATTAACTGTTCAAGATAAGATACAGGTTATTGCTGGAAATTTCACAGGTTATTCTGGAGGTCAAAGTAATTCTGGAGGAGAAGGAAGATGTAGAATACAAATCACAGGTCCTAATGGATTTAGTATTGATGAGTATAGAAATGACTGCAAGAGTAGTAATAATAACAATTACAAGGTTACAAGTTCTGGAACTTATTCAGTAAGCATTACTCCTTATGATAATACAGGCAATGCAGGCGCAATAAAGAGTGATTCAATTAGTTTGAGCATTGCACCTAAGATAACATTTGGAATAGGGAGAGCTGACATCAAGAGAGTATTTATGGCTTCAAGTAATGATGAGTTTGATAGTTTTGAAGATGAATACAATAGTTATTCAGGAACAATGCTTGCTACTTTTGAAACAGATGCTAATAATGCATTTACTTCAAATTCGTGCACTGCTACAATTTGGGATGAGAGTGGGAATTTTGTTTCTAGTAATTATGTAACTGCTGATTTAAGAAATAATGGACAAGAGGTTGTTTGCGTAGTTGATTCTGATTTAAGTGGAATTTCAAGTGATGGATTATATAGGGTGACTGTTAATGCTACTGATTCTCAATCATACTCTTTAAAGACATCTGAGTTAGTCTTCTTTAATTGTAATGATTTAACATCTGCAGGAGATACTTGGAATTGCTCTTTAGCTGATTTTGATGTTGATGGATACACAGAAGGAATTTACCTTCCTTTTAGGTATGATGATGGAACAGGAACCTTAACAAGTTTTGCGTGTGATTCATGTCCTGGAGCAACAAATTTAGGAAAAGATGCTGATGGAGATGGTTTTGATAATGTTTGTGATCCAATTTGCGGGGATGGTTATGTAGAAGGAAACGAGGAATGTGATGATGGTAATACTGAAAATGGAGATGGATGTTCTAGCAATTGTAGGCTTGAGGAAGATGAGGAAGATGAGGATGAAGGGGGAGGTGGAGGAGCAGCTGAAGAAGAGGAAGAGGAAGAAGAGATTATAGAAGAAGAGCTTGAATGGATGAGTGCATATCCTGATCCAATAGAAGTTCAGATAAGGCAGGGTCAGACAAAGACAAAGACATTTATAATTAAAAATAATCTTGATGAACCATTAAGTCTAGAGATTGATTACTCTGGGGTGTTAGAGAGGTTCATGTTCATAAATAAAGAGGATTTAGATATTGAATTAGAACCTTTTGAAAGCAGAGAAATTAGTATGGAGATATTTGCAAAAGAAGATGATTCACCAGATGTTTATGAAGGACAGATAACAGTATTGAGTAATCAGGGAATATATAGCTTAAATATGTTTATTGAGGTCAAGGCCAAAGAAGCTTTATTTGATGTTGAGACAACAATGGTAGATAAAGTAATATCTCCAGGACAAGATGCTGTAGCTCAGATTAAAATCACAGACATAGGAGATTTAGGCAGAGTTGAAGCTGACCTGTATTATGACATAAGGGATTTTGAGAACAATACTTTAGCATATGCAAATGAGACAATAACAATTAATGGAAATGCTACTTTTGTAAGAGCATTTAATATACCTGAAAATGTAACTAAAAGAGATTATTTATTTTATAGTAAAGTTACTTATGAGGGATTGATTGCAACTAGTGCAGACAGTTTTATAGTTGGAGATATTGAAGGAACAATTCTTTTATGGTTGATAGCATTGATTTTATTATTGCTTATACTAATTGTGATAGTTATTATTTATAGAAATAACTTCTATGAAATGTGGAAAGGAATAAAGTATAAGATGCATACTGAATAAAATAGTTTTGTGTATTTGAGC
>WJLC01000063.1 GCA_014728745.1 Candidatus Pacearchaeota archaeon | reverse complement strand
TCATATTATAGAACAATTTTCTCATAGGATCTTTGTCAAATACAGCGTCCATTACAACAACATTATGCTTCTTTAATAAAGCCTCAACAGCTGCTACTTTATGCTTATAGAATTTAAATCTTATCTTGTCAAAATCAGCTTTGCTTATTTTATTAACATCTACTTGCTTAAATAAAGGGGAATGTTTTGCAAAATCATCAGAATCAAAAAACTTGGATTTTACTTTTTTCTGTATTATCTTGCATGTATAGGTCTTGCCTACTCCAGGTAATCCGCCCAATATGATTAATGTTGCCATTTTTTTCATCTCAATCTCATTTTATCATGCTTGCTATCTAAATAATCTTTTCTTATGAAATTTGGTAATTAAAAAATATAATGTATAAATCATAATTATTATGGAGATTATGAAGAATGATTTTTGTATGGAAAATATATCTGCTATCTTCCCCAATATTGGCTCAGCAATAACTGCTATCAGTGCAATTGAAAAATTTGCCATAGAATCAACTGTTGCTCTGTTATGTGAGGATATATGTTTATGCATAAACCCTCTTTGCAATAACTTATAATTTGCTCTAATGAAAAAAGGAATTATCAGGATGCCTATTGCATATAATGTATTTAATCTACTCAAGAGAAACAAACATAAACCAGTTATAATCAAAAAAGATAAAATTATCTTACGAAATTCAAATGTATTTTTTACTTTCTCAGCAAATATATAACCAAAACTTGTTATTAGAGAAATAACAGCATATAATATACCAAACATCGAAGCAGCCAATCCAATGTCTTTGAGATATATCTGACCATAACTATAGATATAATCTATTGAAAAGCCCAGCACAGCACCAGTTAAAACAATAATAATGAATTTTTCTTTTGAGATTATAGTCTTAAATGATTCTTTGAAATGGTCTAATACCGAATATATGTGAGCAGATTTATGAACTTTCGGTTCTTGGAATGTAAAAGATAATAGCAATCCCATGAACAGGAAAAATGCTGTAAAAGCATATGGTAGAATCTCATTTATTGAGAATAAAAATCCTCCTAAGAACATAGCAGTCAAAGATGGAATCATTATAACAAAATTAATCTTTCCCCATAGCTTTACATATTCCTTTTCTCTTCTTAGTCCTACAAGAGTATCATAAAAGAAGGCAACGTTTGTTCCTGAATAAAAAGCAAATGCTGCTGCATGAAATGCTGATGCAACTAAGAATAATATATAATTATGTGCAAAAACAAGAACAAGTGAATGAGACATAAACAAGAAAACAAATAATGACAATGATTTTTTTCTTCCCCATTTGTCTGCTATGATTCCAGAAGGAATTTCAAGAGCCATATTAGTTACGACCCAAATAACACCAAGAAATGCAATTTGAGTTATTGATAATCCTCTTGCTAAATAAAATAAATTAAATATTGGATAGAAAAATGCAAGAGATATGAGTATTTCAAATAAAAAGAATTTTCGAATATTTGATTTTAGGCCTGTTTTGTAGTTCATCTCAAACCTCCTTATAATGTATCCTTAATTTCCATTTTATCTTAGTTTTCTTATGTTTCTTAATATAATCAATAGTCTTTTTCCCAAAAATAAATCCATAAGTTCTTACAGCTTTTTTCACACTTCCATAATCCTGAATCTGATAATAATCTCTATGTCTAAACTTTAATTTGGTTAAAGTTTCATCAAGTATATCTTCTACTTCAAATCCTTTGGCTTTTCTGGCTTTTCCAAAAATAATAGGAGCTAATTCTCCACCATACCATTTAGGAGCTATATCAATTGTTATTATATACCCTCCTCTCTTTACAATTCTTGTGGCTTCTCTTACAAATTGTTTAATATTTTGCGGAGTATGTATTCCAACAAGTGTTGCTCCAATAACAAAATCAACAGAACCTCTCTTAAGAGGTATTTTCTTAGCCCAGCCTTTCTTGAATTCAACATTTTTTATTTTTTTAGACTTTTTAATTGCTAATTTGCGCATAGAATCTTCAGGTTCTATTCCAATCACATGTTTAGCATATTTAGCTAAAGCAAAAGTAGATACCCCAGAACCTGAGCCTATATCTGCAACTATTTTTCCTTTAAAATCAAACATCTTTGGGATTATATCAATCCATTTAGGCTTTTTCTTTACATTTGCAAACTCATCATAAACTTCTGGATAATCTCTATACAGAATGTCCCATCTGTTTTCGATAGTTTCTGGTTTTTTTATCCCAAAAAAGCACCAATGGTCATGTTTATCTTTATGCAGATTAATTATCTCAAAATTGTTAAAATAATCATAAATCATTCTCTTTGTGAATATATGGTGAGGCACTCCTTTCTCCGTCCCTTTTGTTACAATCCATGTATGTGGTTCTATCTTCTTTTTTTCTTCTACTGGACGACCTTTGAATGTGGAGGTTATAGACATATAGATTAATCCATTAGGTTTCAAAACCCTTTCAATTTCCTTTATACAAAATTTGACTTGTTTTTCTTTAGCATGATGAATTGTCCAAGTAGATATGACAGCATCAAAAAAACCATCTTTAAATGGAAATTTCTCTGTAAAAGAAGCCACTTTTAATTTAGCATTTAGTCCTAATTTCTTAATCCACTTTCTACAAAGCTTTATTCCAGAGACGGCTAAATCTGTTCCATACATCTCAAATCCTTTCTTAGCCAAATAGATTATATGCCTCCCAGAACCACACCCCAAATCAAGAACTTTCTCAGAATGCCTTTTTTTCAAGAATTTTGCAACCATAGGCATATCTTCATGGGGTTTTTCAAATATGATTCCTCTTTCTTCGAACAACTTATTCCATCCTTTTTTCATTTCAGCCTCTTTTTCAACCTCTCAATCTGGGGTTTAGCAATCTTCCTTGCAGATTCTAAATTAATCTTCCTGTTTAACATTTTA
>WJLC01000062.1 GCA_014728745.1 Candidatus Pacearchaeota archaeon | reverse complement strand
GTGCATTCTTCCTGCAGTATCTATGAGAACTGCATTAATATTATTGTTTTTTGCGTATTCAATTGCATCATAAGCAACTGCTGCAGGGTCGCTTCCATAATCATGAGCAATGACCTTTACATTTAGTTTTTCTCCATGTTTTTTTATTTGTTCAATTGAAGCAGCTCTAAAGGTGTCTGCTGCTGCAAAAACACAACTTAGGTTTTGATTTTTTAATTCCTGAGCAATTTTTGCAATTGTGGTTGTTTTTCCAGTTCCATTTACTCCGCAGAACAACACTACATAAGGTTCTTTTTCTTTCTGTGATTTTTCTTTTATTTTTTCAATTAAATTAAAAGGCTCAATAAGTATTTCTTTAATTATTTCTTTAAACGCGTCTTTTATTTCAAATTCAACTTCTTTTTTCAAAAGCTCTTTTCCAACAATTCTTTCTTTTAATTCTTTGATTATTTTTTCTGCTACTTTTAATGCAACATTATTTTCAAGCAAAAGCATTTCAAGCTCTTCTGAATAAATTTCAAAATCTTCTTCAGTTATTTTTACTTTTTGGATTTTATCTTTTATTTTTTTGAAAAATCCTTTTTTACCTGGCTCAATTGGTTCTTTAGGCTTTGTTTTTTTCTCAACTTCTGCTTTTTTGTCTTTTTCTTTGGGTTTCTTTTTTTCTTTAGGCGAGGGTTTTTCTTTTTTACTAGATGCCTTTTTCTTAACTTTCTTCTTTTTTGATTTTTTCACAGCCTCTTTTTTGATTTTTTCAACTGCTTTTTCTTCTTTCTCTTGCTTTTGTTTTTGCTCTACTTCTTCTTCCTTTTTACTTGAGACTTTTTTAGCCCAATTGCCTAGTTTTTTCTTTAAGAATTTAAACATGCTCACAAAAAGAGGATTTATTTTATAATATTAACTATTGGCCTTTTTTTGTTAAAAGAGGTAAAATGTGGTGAAAGAATACGAAATCTTTTGAAATCTTGAAAATCAGGTATATTCAACCATAGTAATCATTAAAAATCAAATGAACCTTGTTTTAATGTAAAAACAAAAGAAAACAAAAACAAAATGATAACATATAATGATATTTATGAGGCAGCTAGAAAAGAAAGATATTCTGACAAGCTTCAGAGCCTGCCTAAGAGGTTTATTGGAGAAGTGTCTTCTTATTTAAAGGAGAAAAAAGAAGTTGCATCAAAAGAAGAGGATATTTTCTCAGATGTTATAATAAAGACAAAAAAACAGCTTGAGAATGCAATAACTTTATTCAAAGAGCTTATGCTTCGTAGAAGAAAAAAGATTTTGAACCTTGTTTTAATTGCGGCTGAGACAGGAATTTCAAGACAGGATTTTGAGAACATGATTCCTATTGAAAAAGATTTATTTGAAGAATTAATGAGGTGTATTGACGAGAGTGATAAAAGACTTAACCATGCATTAGAAGGAAAAAAGGAATCAATAAAAAATAATGAATTGATTGCGTTTAAAAAAGATGTAGACGAATTTTTAGATCCTGATGGAAATAAAATTGGTCCTTTTAAAAAAGGGCAAATGGCAAATATTCCTGCTGAAATAGCTAAGATTTTAATAGACGATGACAAGGCTGAACCAAGTTTAGATTAGTTTATTAGTTTAATTATGTTTAATTAGGTTCTATAATATGTTGCGTTAAATTAAGCGAGATTTAATTTAATTTAATTTAATTTAATTTAATTTTTATGACTTGTTTACTTTTACTTTTACTTTTGAATATATATTCAAAACGAAACATTTAAATAGTATTATGAATAAGTATTCATAACTAAATAAAAGCTATAAAGCAAAAGCAAAAACAAGGAGAAAATAAAATGCCAAATGGAGATAGAACAGGCCCAAATGGTCAAGGACCTATGACTGGAAGAGCAATGGGGTTTTGCGCTGGTTATAACAGCCCAGGATTCACTAAAGGTGTTCCTAGGTGTGGTAGAGGAATGGGCAGAGGCTTTGGAAGAGGCTTTGGCTTCAGAAGAAGAGCCTTTGCAAATCCAACACAAGCACAAGGTGCAATGCAGGCCCAAACAGTCCAACCAGTTCAACCAGTTGTTGTTTCAGAAAACCAGGAAAAAGAAATTCTGGAGCAGGATCTTGAAGACCTAAAGGCTGAAATGCAAGACATACAAGAAAGGCTTAAGGGATTAAAATCTGAATAATTTTACTAAGCAAGGTTTTTAATCACCTTTTGCTTTCTTTTTTTAGTTTATTTTATTTATTAAAAAATAGAGGATTCAATGCCAAGACCAAGAAGATTTAGAAGAATACAATATATGCCAGAAGTGAATTACTTTAAGCCAGCGGGAATTCCCATGGCTAATTTAAATGAAGTGGTTTTAACTGTGAGTGAATATGAGGCAATAAGGTTAGTTGATTTAGAAGGGATTCCACAAAATAAGGCAGGAAAAAAGATGAAGGTTTCTCAACCAACTTTTTCAAGAATATTAAAAAGTGCGAGAAAAAAATTATCAGAGGCAGTTGTTAAGGGAATGGCAATCAAAATCAAGGGGGGCAAATATAAAATGGTTCAAAGAGCAGGAGCAGGAAAAGGTAGGGGCTTGAGAAGGAGAGCACCAGCAGGTGGCAGAGGAAGAATGGGTGGAAGCTCAGCAGGTCCTGGAGGCAAGTGTAAATGCCCTAAATGCGGGCATGAAGAACCTCAGACAAGAGGACAGCCGTGCATGAATAAAAAATGCCCTAAATGCGGAAAATTAATGACAAGAGCGTAATTATAAAATGAAAAAAGAGTCATTGGCTATTCTTGGTTCCTGTGTTTCCAGTGTTTTAAAGAAGTTATAAATACTCTAAAAGTAAATTATGAATGATTAAAACAATAATAAAATGGTTGAGTTAAGTGTTTTTCAATGGATTGCAATATTCTCTATTGGTGCAGCAATAATCAATGGGTTAGGAATTTTTGCTATTTTTAAAAATAAAAAATGGGCAGAAAAATCAAAAAATTATCTTATGTGTTTTGCAGCAGGTGTTTTGATTTCTGTTCCTTTAATGTTTGCATTACCTAATGCTTTAGAAAAAACACCTTATGCAGGTGCTGCAGCATTAGTTGGATTTTTGTTTATGTTTTTTAGTAACCAGGTAATTAGGGCAAGGACAAAGAAAAAATCTCTTGCTTTTGGAATAACTGCTGCAGAAGGAATTGGGATACATTCTTTTGTTGATGGCGTGGTTTATTCTGTAATGTTCAGTGCATCTGTTTTTATTGGGTTTTTAGCAGGAATTGGCTTGGTTGTTCATGAATTTGCAGAAGGAGTAATAGCTTTTTCTTTGCTTATTAAAAGTAATGTTCAAAAAAAGAAAGCAGCTTTTTACGCATTTTTAATTGCATCTTTAACAACACCAATAGGTGCTTTTGTTGCATACCCTTTTATAAGAAAATTATCTGGGTCTAACTTAGGACTTGCTCTTGGATTTGTCACAGGTGTTTTGATTTATTTGTCAGCATCACATTTATTGCCTGAGGCTCAAAGACAGACAAGAAAAAACAAGAAACATTCTGTTATTGCATTTTTAATTGGTGTTTTGCTTGCATTATTAATCGTTCTTACTAAGATTTTGTAAAAAAGAAAATAAAAAGCCTGTAGAGGGATTTGAACCCCCGACCTACTGCTGTCATGAAAACAAGTTTCCTGAACAACTACAGGAGACCTGAAGTTTACAAGGCAGTCGCTCTGCCACTGAGCTATACAGGCATTAGCATAATAGAAGTATAAGAAGATAGTTTAAAAGATTTATTCTTTAGCATCTTTTGCTTTTTCAGTCTTTTTTTCTGGTTCTTTTTCTGTGGTTTTGCTTTTAGACTGTTCTTTAGTATTTTTTTTCTTTTTTTCAGAAGTTTTTTTATCTTTGAATTCTTCTACTTTCAAGACTCTTATTTCACAGAGTGAAAGAGGGTAAGTCTTTTTTAATTTAAGACTTAATGGTTTTTGAAGATCGTTTTGAAGAACATCTTTGAATATTTCTTCTGAATTTTTTGATTTCGCATATTCTTGTAATTCTTTTCTTGCTTTTTGTCTTAGGGTTTTTCTTACTGCTCTTGAGACTTTTCTTCTCGTTATTAAAAAGGGTTTTATTCTTATTTTAGCATCTTTGCATTCTGTTGAAAAAGAATCTTCAACATAGTTAGTACCTTTTCTTATTTTTCTTTTTAAATAATAAGGCATTAATTTTATCTTTGTTGGAACAGCGACAGCATTATCATCTTTAATTCTAACTTTTGCATTAAGTATTGTGCTTTTTCCTCTAAGTACTCTTGTTAAATCATATTTTATTTGTCTTCCTTCTAGGTTTTCTAGACTGTAACCAAGGATTTGAATTTCTTTGTTGATTACTGGGATATTTACAGGAAAAAACTTTTTTCTTTTCTTTGCTTTAGCCATTTTATATTTTTTTTATTAGGTTTTATTTTATTTAATTTTTGATTAATTTATTTTTGTTTTACTTTGCCAGCTCTCTGACCTTTTTTGTGATATTTTGATTTTTTGCATTCTGTGCAAGTATACATAATGTTTGTTTTTTTAGTTGTTTTTGTTTTTCTCTTGAATTTGCTCACAGCTGGCTTACTTCCCCATCTTCCTTTATTGCCTATTCCTCTTCCTAAGCCTCTAGATTTGGCTCTTGAAATGCTTCCTCTTGTTAGAGTTCCTCTTTTACCTCCAGTAGAGATTATTTTCACTTTTTGTTCTGTTTTTTTATTGCAATAAGGGCAATATCTGTTTGTTTTCTTTGGTATTTTCATTGTTTTGATTAAGGAATTTGATAGAATTTTGCACAAATGCAAAAATATCAAATTTGGAAATTAGTATTTCCTATTTAATTTATAATTTTGAGTAGAGATTTAGGTTTTTAAAGGTAATGGAACTGTTTGAAATTATAAAAAAATGGTCCTGCGCAGAATCGAACTGCGATTACTTCCACGTCAAGGAAGCGTCTTAACCATTGGACAACAGGACCTTTTCACTAATAATATTTATTTCATAAGTAAGATTTAAATACTTTATTTATATTTTTTAATTATGGGAGCAATAAGTAAAACACTGGGTGTAATTTATCTATTGATAGGTTTGTATTTAGCAAATGCATCTTTTGATTTTGTTTCATTACCTATTGCAGGAGCAATTGAGGGATTGATTTTTTTAATTGCAGCGGTTCTTGTAATAATATCAGGTGTTAAGAACCTTATAAAAGGAGATTAGGTTTTTTACATCTTGAAGGGTTTTGAAAATCAGAGGTAATTGTTAGAAGTAATTGTATTTGCCTATTAATATAAGTCAATAAACTTTATATAGACAATTTGCATTAATTTTTTATGTTTGAAAAGAGGAAGCAAATATTTGGCAGTATTCTAAATAAAAAACAAGCGCAAGTAACGATTTTTATAATAATTGCAATACTTTTAGTAGCATCTGTAGCAGCTTTTTTCATTTTTAGAAATGTTGTTCAGGTTGCAGAAGTGCCTGCTAATCTAGAGCCTGCATACAATAGTTTTTTGTCGTGCATTGAGGAAGACACTTTAACAGGTATAAATGTTTTAGAAAGCCAAGGAGGATATATTGAACTTCCTGAATTTGAGCAAGGTTCAACATACATGCCTTTTTCCTCTCATTTGAATTTTCTTGGAAATCCTATCCCTTATTGGTATTATGTTTCAGGAAATAATATTCAAAAAGAACAGGTTCCAAGCAAGTCAATGATGGAGGAGCAGTTAGAAGAATTTGTTGCTCAGGAAATAGAAACCTGCATTTTAGATGAATGGTATGGTGAAGGATACACAATAATAAGAGGAGAGGAGGTTGAGGCAGATGTCACAATAAATGAGAATGATGTTAGTGTTGTTTTAGATGTTCCTTTAAGATTAGAAAAAGCAAATGATACTGTCTTAGTTAATAGGCATGAGGTTCTTGTTGATAGTAGTTTAGGAAAGCTTTATGATTCAGCAAGACAGATTTATGAATATGAGCAAGAAACATTATTCTTAGAAAATTATGGTGTTGATACTATTAGATTATATGCTCCTGTAGATGGCAATGAAATAACTTGCGCTCCAAAAATTTGGAGTGCTGATGATGTTTTCAATGAATTAGAAGATGCTATTGTAGCAAATGTAGCCGCTTTAAAAGTTGATTCTGAGGAACTAACATTAACTGAAGAAGATAATAAGTATTTCATAGTTGATTTACCTGTTGAGGAAAATGTAAGATTTTTGAATTCTAAGCAATGGCCTCACAGTTTTGAGGTTAATCCAACTGAAGGAAATCTTCTTGTTGCTGAGCCAGTAGGAAATCAACCAGGAATGGCAGCTCTTGGATTTTGCTATGTGCCTTATCATTTTGTTTATGATGTAAATTATCCTGTTTTAATTCAGGTTTATTCAGAGAGTGGAGAAGAGATTTTTCAATTCCCTTTTGCAGTTGTAATTCAAGGTAATAAGCCAAGAGAACCTTTGGACACACAGGCTTTAGATGTTCCTGACCCAGAATTGTGTGAATATAAAAATACTGAAATACAAGTAAACACTTTTGATAATTATTTGAATCCAATACAGGCAAATATCTCTTTTGCATGTTTTGGACAGGTTTGTAATATTGGTGCTACAGGGCAAGACGGAAGTTTAACAGCATTATTCCCTCAGTGTATTAACGGACAGATTGTGGCAGAGGCACAAGGATATGATAAAACAAAATATTTTGTAGAAAGTGTTGAGGAGGGAATTATTGCAGATCTTTTTCTTCCTAAGATGTATGAGCAGAGAGTAGAAATTAAATTAGATGGAAGAGTTTATTCTGGAGAAGCAGTAGTGACTTTCATAAACAATGAGACTGGATTAACTGAGACAATACTTTACCCTGATGACAATACTGTTGACTTAAGACAAGGACAATATGATGTAGAGGTTCTTATTTATAAGAACACAACAATAAATATCCCAGAAACTACAAGAGAATATTGCACAGAAGTAACTGAGACAGGAGTAGGGGGATTTTTAGGTTTAACACAAGAGAAATGCTTTGATATTGAAATTCCTGCTCAGACAGTAGAAAATGCATTAGTTGGTGGAGGAACAGAAAGCTATTATGTCCTTGATTCAGAATTAGAGTCTAGCAGCATAATAGATATAAATGCAGAAGGTCTTCCAACTCCAAGAAGCATAGAGGATTTACAAGAGAATTATGATTTATTTGAAAACCAGGATTTAACAATTTTATTCAGATAATAAATAAAAAAATGATTTAAAACTAGCAAAGATGACAAAAAGAGACATTAAAAAACAAATCGCATTGAGAATCTGGATTATATTATTAATGGCATTTCTATTAATTGTTCTGGTTTCTGGACTTGCTAGTGCTTATAGAAGATCAAGCCCTCAATTTAGCTCATATCAGGGTCCTGAAATTTTTGGAGCAGATGCAAGTTCTTTGGAATTTGATGATGAGATGTGTCAGCAAGGACAGGATTTTGTAATACAAATAGCTCCTTTTGGATGTGAACCTGCTGTTGTTAGAGATGATTTACTTGAAGAGCAGAATGTGCCTGTTTTTTGCAAGCTTGCTGCAACAAAAATAAACCCTCTTATTGATGTTGATGCAATTGATTCAATGTCTATAACGGGGAAACTGCCTCAAGAAATTGCAGGAATAGGATATCAGCCTGCAAGAGCTGCATTAGGAACTAAAGAAAGGATTTCTTCTCCTATATTAGATAATGTTGGATACGCAGTTATTGTTTTAAGAAAACAGCCAAATGCAAGCGCAATACCTGAGACAGTTGAAGGGAATCTGACTGCAGAAATAAAATATGATGTTAAGAATGCCTTTGGAGTAGGAAAAGCAAGTTATTATCTTGACGAGGTTTCTGATGAGAATTGGGAAAGTGAAAAAGTAAAATACAGTTTTTGGAACGGAAGAGGATTCTTAAGGGCAGAGGATATAACAAATACTGATGCAGTTATTTCTGTTTATGATGATAATAAAAAACTTCAGACATTTACTCTTGAAAAAGGAGAGACTTCTGGAGAAATTTTTCTTCCAGGATTTGCATGTTTTGCAAACCTGAGATTAAAGCTTTTTGATTTAGGAAATCCAGATACAAGAGCAGTTTTAAGGATTAATGATAATTATGTTGAGGTTAAAAGAGGAGAGTCGTTTTTAGAAGATAAGTGCACTGTTGAAGAAATTACAAAGGCAGGATTAAGAAAAAGTGTTAGATTAAGATGCAGAGAAGATGATACAAATGGGTATGATTCCTCTGTCAAGACTTTTGAATTAAGTATTAATCCTAAAGTTAGATTAGACATTAATGGAGAAAAACAAGTTATTGCAGAAGTTGGAGATCATTTGTTTGATCAAACAGATGTTACACGTTCTGACATAAAATTCCCTACAAGTTATTATTTAGGATATGCTGGAACAAAAAAAGGAACAGGAAAAGAAGAGGATTTAGATGTTGTTATTGTTGGAATGCCTATGAAAAACAAGGTTGATAGATTGTCTGACAAAGATCTTAGATTTGTGAAATCTTTTGTTGGGTCTGCATATGAAACTGAAAAAGAGGTGGAAAAAAGTACCTTATTGAATTTAGTTAAAAAAATGGGAAGATTTTTTGCAGGAACTACTAATTATCTTTACCAACATATTTCAGAGAACAAGCAAATACAGATTATTTCTAAGGGGGATACAAAAGGGATTGGAAGAGATAATATAAAATTAATTGGGTTTGCAGGAATTGTTGATGAGTCTTTTGAAAGTGAGGCTGTTGAAAATAATTATTCTAGGGCAGTAGAGGATTATGAGACAATTATTGAATTGTATTCTGATGAAGATGTGAAAGGAAAAGGATATACTTATGGAGAAAAAGCCTTTGAATCCCTTATCAGGCTTCAAGAAGAATTAAACCAAAAAGACACTGTTCTTGAAACATGCGGAAAATTCAAACAGAGATTCCCAGAGTCAAAACTTTATGAACAGCTTGTTAAAGACAACAAATGTCAGAGAAGTGCAATTCTTTCAAGCTCTGAGACTTCTACTTCATGGTCTTTTATTAATGGAAAGAACAGAAAGATTAGTTTTATTGATGTTTATGAACCAAGTGAAGAAGAATTTGGAGCAGAGATTTTAATGATGAACCCAGATGGCTCAACTGATACGTTCTTTTTAGGAAAAGATGAAATTTGGGGCAATGAAGAAGGAGCATATATGCAATTAGTTGATTTAACTGATAATTCTGCTAAAGTAAAGGTTTCTCTTAACAGAGAATGGCTTTTAGGAGATAGAGAGGCAACTAAGGCTAGGGTAAGAGAATTTTTTATTGAAACAAGAACATTGAGAAAAGGTCAATCTGAGAACTTTGGAAGCCAGTACAGCTTTACTCTTCAAAATGTAAAATTAGAAAAATCTGCAAATGTGGCAGTAGTTCCAAACATAAACAATGTTGGAAGCAAGACTAATTTTTCTTTTAAAATTGGGATTGAAAAAAGATCTATACAATTGTCTCCTGACAAAACAAAAGAGATTATTAGGACTTTAAATGACACAATTGAGAGATGGAGTGAAATATCTGATAAGATTGGAGATTTAACACAAAAGCTTGAGAAAACATGCCTTGTAGTAGGAAGTGCTTTGATAATTAAAAATTTCTTTGCAAACATTGGAGGCAAGGGAATTGCAAGGCAAAAAGTTATGAGGGGTCCAGGAGGATGGAATGAGAAGTGTGCAACAGCCCTTGAAACAAAAAAACTAGAAGGAGAACCTGTTAATTATGTAAGTGTTAATGATTGCCTTACTGAGAATGCTAATAAGATTGAAAACCAGGTTAATTCTTATGCAGAGGGAATCGAAGAGCAGAATGAAAAGATTAAAAGAATTCAAGAGGGAATTGCAAAAAAAGAAGGCCTTTTTGGAGAAGAGGTTGTTAACACAGAAGAGCTTAAAGAAAGATATGTTGATTCTGAATATAAAAGCAATTTGAAAACAAGTCTTAAGAGAAAGTTTGGAGATACAATGACTGTGGGAGACAAAGAAGTTTCTATAGATACTTTTGTAGAGGATTTAAATGCTTCTTCAATGACTATTGATGAGATAAAATCTCTTGAATTAAATGCCCAGATTAGTGGAGAGGGATTAGATTCTTTAACTAAGAATGAGCTTGAATCTGAGATTTCAACAATTTATACAGAAACATCAGAAAAAAAAGCATTGGGAGAAGCTGCATCAAAATCAAAAGAAAAACTAGGTAATGTTCCATGGACATTAGGAAAACACGAGGCTGCAAAGTATGAGGTTTATGAAGGGTATAAGGTAAAGGAAGGCGAAGAATTAGGAGAGATAAAAACAGGAATGGAGGTCCAGGGTTACAGATACAAAGGAGAGAATTTTTATCTTGAATTACAAGACCCAGAGACAGATGTTTCAAAAGGAACAAAATATTATGGTGTTGCAAATGTTTATGATGAAAATGGACAACCTATTGATTTAAGTGGGGAGGAATTGAATAAGATTCAGAAAAAAGCCAATGAAGTGAGGAATAATGTTATTTTTAATAAGTATGATTCTGGTTCTTACAAAAACAAGTTTTTGAATCCAGAGGTGCGTTATTTTACATCAGGAGCTAATGAGGAATTACCTGCAATTGTTCCTTTTGATATAAGGCATGGATGGTATGCAGCAACAAGGCAGACTCTTCCTGTTGGAAGCAATATAAGATCCTATGATAAATCTGGAAGAGTTAATAGCTTTTACTTATGCAATGTAGGGGAAAATAATTTGCAAGAATTTCATTCAGATTCAGCAGATGATATATGCCAAATGATAAACCTTGCAACAGGACAACCATACAATCAATTTCCTGGATTAAGTGAAACAGAGGCTAAGGAAAAAGTAAGAGAGGCTGTTAATGCAATTGAAGAAGCTTCAAGAAAATATGAATCTGGAATGACTGGACAAATGAAAATTGCAGGGAATGTTTTAGATATTGGTGCTCCTGCTGCAAACATTCCAGGAATGCAGTGCCAGGATTTCATGTCTCCTAGAGATTGCCAGATTATGTTTAATCTTTGTGACCCAGTGATTTGCCCTTCAAGTAGGTGTGACTTAGGAGGGAAATACCCTGTTAAGGATGTTGTTCAGACAGGTGTTTTTGGAGGGGTTTTCTTATGCCTCCCTAATTTTAGAGAGGGGATTTGGATACCTTTTTGCTTAAAGGGAATTCATGCAGGATTAGAGTCATGGATAGGTGTTTTAGATGAATACAGGGGTTGTTTACAAGAAAGCCTTGAAACAGGACAAATGATTGGAATTTGTGATGAGATTTTTAGCATACATTTTTGTGATATTTTTATGAGACAAGTAGGACCTATAGCTGAGATAGGAGTTCAAAAGCTTGTTGCAGGATTATTTGGAAAAACAACTGCAAGAGGTGGAGGAGAGTATTTGAGTGTGCAAGATGCATGGAATAGAGGTAAGAAGTCTTTTGATTATTTTACAAGTTATTATGCAGCAAGTTCTTTTTCTGCATTTAAGGCAAGAACAACTCAAGAAATAGGAAGTTTATTTTGTAAGACATATATTTCAGGGGTTGCACCTCAGACAGGAAATCTTTTAGATCAATTAACTGAGCCAGAGTCACCGCCTCAATTTCATGGAAGAATTGATATTGTTCCATTTACTTCTGCAACAACACCACCGCAATCACAATACAAGGTATTTTATTACATTTTTGCAGGTCAGGGAAGCAGGGCTTATTATAAAGTTTATTTGAGAAGTAAGGCAGGTGGAAGCTATTACAAAGATGTGGGAGGAACAAGAATAGTTGCTCAAGGGTATATTCCTGAGGGAGATACAGAGTCAGAAACAATTGACTTTACAGCTCCTACTGGTTACACTGAATTATGTATTAGTGTTAATGGTCAAGAAGAATGCGGATTTAAATCAGTTTCAACTGATTTTGCTGTAGATTATGCATCCTCAAAATACAAACAACAGCAAATAGAAGAGAGAAACATTAGGACTGAATCTGCATGTATTTCAGGAACCCCAAGCGCTTACAGCTTACTTACTCCTAGTGCTGGAGGAATGGCAGAGGAATTAATTGACCCAGCAATATATAATAAAGGAATAACAAGAATATGTGCAACTGAAAATCCAGGCAAAGGCTCTGACCCTCAGATAAACACTGAAAAACAGAGATGGATTGAAGTAGGTTATTGCGGAAATCAGAATATGAAATGCTGGTTAGATACAAGTACAGCAGAGGATGTAATTGAAAATCCTGTAGTTGCAAATGAGACACTGTCTCAATTAACTGAGAATTCAATTAAAATCCTAGAAGATAGTGGGACATTTATTCCTCCTGCTCAATTTGATGCAGAATATGATGAGATATTTTGGACATTTAACCCTTTTGATAAAATAACTAAGATAAGTAAAACTCTCAATAAAGTTTATTTGCAGACTCACAAAGCAAGATTAAGATTGTTAAGAGGAGATACTTATGCAGAGCTTGCTTTAGGAGTTTATCAAGAGAATCAGGCAGACAGAGTTGTAAAAGAAACAAAAGAAACATTAGAAGAGGAAGAAAGGGCTGCAATTGCAACAAAAAGATGCAGTGCATGTGGAGAAGGAGCACAATTTTGCGATGAAGAAGAATGCATGACAATAAGCAGGAATTTAGAAGAAGAAGGTTTGGAAGGATGTGTTTTCTTAGAAAGAAATCTTTTAAGAGGTCTTACAGATGCATTTCACAATTGTTTTAGCAAAACTGTTTGGATTAATGAAACAAGATATTTAGATAGAGTAATGCCGTTGCTTGAACAAGGAGCAGATATTATGATTGATGTGGGAACTATAGATCCTGAGAAATATCAGGATATGGGATTAGCCAAAATAAACAATTTTGATGGATTATTGAGGATAAATGGAGATGTTACTGGAGGAGAAGTATGAAGAAGATTACAG
>WJLC01000061.1 GCA_014728745.1 Candidatus Pacearchaeota archaeon | reverse complement strand
TTCTTATTTATTATTCATTCTCTCTACTAAATCAGAAATATATAAAAATGCCAATTTATTAGATAAACCATGCAAAGAGGATTTAGATTTGCTTTTCCTGCAATATTTTCTTTAATTGGAGCTGTGCTTATATTAAATGCTTTCTCAGGAATGACTGGTTTTGTGATATCAGAGGATATTGGAATTGTGGCTAGCTCTGTTTTTGGACTTGCTTTTTTTATTGGGGGATTGATACTATTTGCATATGAAAGTCATGCAAGGCAAGTTGAAAAAGATATTTACCACATTGTTGATTCATATAGGGTAGGAAAAATAGATGAATGGGATGCAGCAGATAGAATAAATAGGCTTAGAGGGGGAAAAAATCCTATTGAAGGAGTAGAATATGCTGGAGGAGAAGTGGTAGGGATAAATACTAAAAAAAGAGATGTTCCTGTTAATGTCAAGAATCAAAAAAAGGCTCTGGATTTAATGGCAAGTCTTTATTGGACTTCCTTAATAAATGACAGAGATAACATATCTGAATCAAAGATTAAAATTGATCGTGAAAAAATACCTGAACTTGATAAATATAAAGGTGGATTAACTGGATATCTTAAAGACAAATTTAAAGAAAAATCAAAATCATAAAGTAGGACAGGCAGTAGTATTTAATCTATTTTCTAATTCACTAAATTTATCTTGAGTATCTCTAGATTTTGTTATTAAAATGTGTTCTGGTTCGTGGCTTTTTTTGTAATCTTTAATGTTTTCATTGTAAATATAAATTAAAGAATCAATCTCATCATGAGAAGGTAAATGGTCATCACACATATTTGGACAAGAAACCTCACATGCTTTTTGCAATCTGCTTATTTTTCCTTCAGGATCATAAGAATTTAATATATCAATTTGAGTTGCAACAATCTGCATTTTTTCATCATAAGTCATAGCAGGATATATATCTGATAAAGAGTGATTATTTTGTGATTTCTTATGTTTATCATGTGCCATTTTAAGTATTTTAGAGAACAATCAAAACTTTATAAATTTTATCTTTTTATGTTACTTTAAAGTAATTACATTATACTTGAATATATTCATTAGGATATAGTATTGTTTAAATATCAGAAGGCCATAATTTTAGTAATGGTAAGCAGAATCAAATCTTGCAGTTATTTCTTAGATAAATACCCTATTTTAAGAGATAATTATTTTTGTGGAAAATTCCCTCATATTGTGTTAGCAACATCAATAATCCATGCTCTTAATGAATTACATAAAGAGGTTAACAATCTTGAGATTCTAAATAATAAAAAAACTGAAAACTGCCAAGAGATTTTCCCTGAATTTAAAAAAATAGGTGTTGGAAAAAGCATTTGAAAATATCTTTCGATTCTTGAATCATGTTCTTACAAATCAGAAAAGGAATACAACCCCCAGGAACAAAAGGCAGTGAATTTATACAACAAAATAGCAGATGAAATAAATGAAGAAGAGAATTATGAAAGAGAAATAACAAGGCATTTGATAAGGGATTGTTTTTTAATAACTCCTAAGGAATATTTTAATGCAGTTACAAGCATAAAATCTAAGCAAGAAGATAATATTGATTTAAATGTTCTTGAAAAAAAATTGCTTAGGTTTGATAGTGATGAAATGCTAAGACCCTACTTACTGGATCTCAAAGCAAGTTTTAGGGTTAGAGACAAATAAAAAAATCTAATTAATTTTTTATTTTTAATAATTAAAATTAAGTAAAGCTCTGCATTCCGTGGGCTTTTTTGTAAACATCAAATAATGTGAAGTTGGTATCCACTGCATTGTGAACTGCGAGAGGCCTTAGATAATTCTTTTCATTCCAGTCATCTGGTTTTATTTTCTCATCTCCTGATTTTGATTTGCCCTTGCTTCCTGATTCCCCATAAGCACCGACTAATGCTAAAAAAGGATTACTTTCATCAACAGGTTTTTCCTCTTCTTCTTTTTCAGGCTCTATTATTTCCCCTTCTAAAAAGTGGTTAATATCATCTTTTAGTTGATTTATAGATTCATCTGTGACACCCTCTATTAATTTTAATGCATCTCCAATATCATCCTCTGCAAGTTCTTTTTTAATCTTGTCAATTTCTTCTTGGTTTAAGGCATAGGCTCTGAAAGTGACTTCTGCCTTTCCAATATAAGTAGTCTGCTTAGGAACAGCTGTGAATGTAAAATCCATTAAAACACAACTATAGTAATCTCTTTTCAGCTTTCTTAGGGTCTTATCTTTTGCAAAGTGCTCTGGAAGACTTCCTTCAATAGCAGCATCTTTTGGCTTTACCTTGCTTTTTCCTAGCAAGGTCAATTCTAGGACAGTTCTATTAAATGCCTTTACTAATGCAGGACTTGAGCTTGGAGTTGCCTCAAGTTGCTGAGCTGCTCTTAAATAAGGCTTTGCCCATCTTGAATAAAGCATTAATGAATTAACCTGACTTCTCAAGTAAGTTTTTTCAATTTCAAATCTTTTTCTTAATTCTTGCTCTGAACTTTTAAGCCATGCATTAAATTCATGAATCTTTCCAATAAGAATTCTCTTAACTCTCTCATTTAAATCTAATCTTTCAACATCTTTGATATTGTTTGCAACTTTGAAAGCATCATATAATGTTTCAAAACCCAGCTGCCTAGCCATATTAGCTATGCTTGAGCCACCTTTTTGAGAATCAACTTTATCTATCCATACTTGTTTCAGAGACAATAATGCGCCTTTTCTTTTTGTATCATCATCTGAATGCAAATCATCATAACTTTGCAAACGAATTTGAAATTCCTTTAAGTCATAAATAATATTCAAAACACTTCTTAATACGGTATTTATGTCTCCCATTACTTTTGAGGCTTGCTGCTGCATTGCTGTGGCTTTTGTTCCAAATTCACTAAATTGGGTTGAACCTGGAGTTGGTGAAAAATTATCTACAAGCTTCTCAGGAGACAATCTAAAGTCATCCATTAAATCAAGAAGAAAATAATAAACTGGTTCTAAGGAATCTGAATAAGACTCATAAACTATTTTGTGCTCTGCTACATTGCCTCCTGCATCTTCTGCTGCCTGCGGCTCTACTTCTTCTGCTGGGATGTCATCTGCAGATTTGTACTTCTTTAGCAATTCCTTTCCATTAGAAGCATAAAGCTCAGGATTCACTTTTCCAATAACTTGCGCAACTGTAGCTACCATCTTTTGTATGATATGTAAAGAAAAACAATATTTAAAAAATGTTTGTTAAGTTTTATCATTCCCTTTAATTGAATTTCCTTTATTGTTTAATATTCCTAGTGCAGAACAACTAACTTTAAAAATAGTAATTTATTTTATTTAGCATGGGATTTTTTGGATTAGGAAAGAAAAAAGATGTTATTGACTTAACAGAGAGGTATAAAAAACAGCAGGCTCAGATGAGAGATATGAAATCTGACAAGACTAATTCAAATTCAGATTTGGATTCATCTTCATCAAATTCTAATTCAGGTTCAAGCTCAGGATTTGGAATTTTTGGAGCAATGGCTAGTGCTAATACTGGGGCAGGTTCTTCAAGTTCATCTTCAAGCTCTTCAAGCTCTTCAAGCTCAGATTATCTAGATATTGCAAGTGGGGCTGGTTCTGGAGTTGATTTAAGCCAAAAAAGAAAAAGATTCGCAAAAAGGATTATGGCAATGACTGAAAAAATTGAGGATTTAAGTAATCAGGTTTATCATTTACAACAGAGAATAGAGGTTTTAGAAAAAAAATCTGGAAGTAGATATTAAAAAATATATAATTATTATTTCTTAAAATGCAATTCAAGGATGATTGTTTTGGATATTGTTCTCATATAGGTTCTATTAACAGAGTGATTGTTAAAAGTAATTGCAAGTCCCTTAATCTCTCTGTTGATTATTATGCAGATCATTGTGTTTCATGTGGCACATACTTCTTAGATGGCAGAAGCTTTGGAGGACCTAGAAAAATGGCTGATTATTATATGAAAAAGCAGATAAAAAATTTGTTTGGAAAGCTTCCTAAAGGCCTTGAGCTTAAGACAATGGAGGTTAGTATAGAAATGATGTCAAAAGACCCTTTAGAAGATTTTTGGAAAGATTGAGGGAATAATTTATTAACGCAAAAATCTAATTACTCCTATGAAAAGCAAGAACTCAGCAACTTCAAAAAAAGGTAAAAAAATTAAAAATCTTGACAAGAAAATAAAAGGATATGCTCTGAAGAATGCAATTGCTTATGATGGAAAAGCTAAACAAGGAAGTATTGTTTCTGCATTGTTTAATGAGGGTTTAGAAAAAAAAGATATGAAAGAATATGGAAAAAAGATTTCTAACATTGTTAATGAGATTAACAACCTTTCCTTGAAAGAACAGGAAAAAGAATATGAAAAACTAAAGGATTTCATAAGTGAGAGAGAAGAGAAAGAAGGGTTGCGTGATTTACCTGATGTTCACAAGCAAGGTGTTGTAATGAGGCTTGCTCCTTCTGCATCTGGGGCACTTCATGTAATGCATGGGATAAACGGTTCTTTTAGTTACAATTATGTTAAAAAGTATGGGGGAAAGATGATTGTTAGAATTGAAGATACTAATCCTGAAAATACTTATGAAAAAGCTTATGAGCTGATTAAAAAAGATGCTGAATTTCTTTTTGAGAAAAAAGCCAAGATATTCGTTCAGTCAGATAGAATGGAAATATATTATGATTATGCCAGAAAACTAATTGATTCTGGAAATGCTTATGTTTGCACTTGTTCTGCTGAGGACTTTAGAAAATGCGTTAAGCAGAAAAAAGACTGTCCTTGCAGAGATGATAGCATTAAGAAAAACAAGCAAAAATGGGATGAGATGCTTGCGGAAATTAGTGATGGAGGTCTTAAGCCAGGAGAGGCTGTTTTAAGGTTTAAAACTCCTAATACTTCTGGAGGCATGTCTCACAAAAACCCTGCTATGAGAGATTTTCCTCTTGCAAGAATAAACCTACAAGAACATCCAAGGCAAAAAAATAAGTACAAGGTCTGGCCATTGATGAATCTTGCAGTAAGTGTTGATGATATTGAAATGGGGATGACTCACATCATACGTGGCAAAGATCACAGAGACAATGCAAAAAGGCAAGAAATGGTTTTTAAGGTTCTTGGAAAAAGATATCCTTGGACTGCGTTTTTAGGAAGATATCATTTTAAAGGAATGGAACTTTCAACTACAAAATTCAGAAAGGAAATTAAATCAGGGAAATACTCTGGATGGGATGATTCTAAACTGCCTACAATAGCTTCACTTAAGAAAAGAGGATACAAGCCAGAGGCTTTTTGGAAAATGGCAGAGCATATTGGATTAAGTGAGGTTGATAAGGTTATTGATAAAAAAGATTTTTTTAAGAAATTAGATGAATTCAACGAATAAAAAAATTTAAGCTATAAATCTAAACTACAGGAATTACAGAATAATTAAATTTAAATAAGAAATATTCCTATTATCAATATTAAACTTAAGGTAAAAGGAGGTAAATTTTATGCTAAGCAATAAAAAAGCTATGTCTGCAATTGTAACAACAGTAATAATGATAGGTTTAGTAATCATTGCTATTGGAATTGTATGGGCAGTTGTCATGAATATTGTTGAAGGAGAAAGCGAAGAGTTAGATTACAGCCAGAGATGTATTGGTATTAATCTTAATGTTGAAAGGCTTTCTTGTGAAGCTGGAGAGTGCACAATTGAGCTCAAGAGGGCACTTGGTTCTAAAAGTGATCCTATAGATGGCGTTGGAATAACTCTTATGAATGAGACTGCTAGTGATGAAGAATATGTTGAAGAAGGTAATATTGCTGCTTCAAAAATAGTAAATATTCCAACAGATTTAAATGCAACAGGAGCAGATGTAAGAATTTATGTTGAAAAGGATGACGAAACAAAATATTGGTGCAGTCAAAT
This sequence comes from Candidatus Pacearchaeota archaeon, assembly GCA_014728745.1. Classification (GTDB taxonomy): domain Archaea; phylum Nanobdellota; class Nanobdellia; order Pacearchaeales; family GW2011-AR1; genus WJLC01. The sequence goes on along the minus strand of WJLC01000061.1, from coordinate 3,378 downwards.
AACTAGTTATCCTTAAATTTTTTTTTATTTTTTATTTTTATTTCCAGAATCTTCTATCTCCTTTATAGACATTTTCTATGTCTTTTTGGTAATCTAAATTATTATCAGAAATTTTGTTGATTCTTCTTGTTAAAATAGAAGCTAATTCAAACCTTTCAGATTTAATGGCATCATTTTTTCTTCTATTTTCTCTTTTTATTTTTGAGAAAGTGTTTGGAAATTCTGTTGCAAAATAAACCTTTTTCTTCATTTGCTTTAATTCATCTTCAACCAATTTTCTTGGTCTGCTTAGCAAAATATTATATGGCTCTTGGCAAACTCTATGGCATCTCTCTACGCTTTTGAAAGCCCTATTAAACATTTCATGACAATTTCTTAAATCTGATTCAAAATCATATATGCCTGACTCCTCTTCAAGGTTTTCTATAAAATTATAAAATCTGTTGAAATTCCTAGTTGAGCAGATGTATTCTGCAAGGAACCAATCAAGTGCTAATTCCTTTTTAGAATCAGATAATTGATATCCGTTTTTTTCAAATGCATCTTCAATCTCTAAGCTAAATCTTTCGCTGTCTGGATCTTTTGCCAAATTCATAAAACTTTTTCCTTGCTCTCTCAAGTCTTTTAATTTGAAAAAAACTGAATCTTGTTTGTGATATTTCATTATTGGTTCTCCTGATTGTTATTTTTCCAAAAAACACTCGTATCCTGATTATCTTTCTTTTTTGTTTTGTGCTTCTTAGTAAACTCCTCAAAACTCATTTCCTTTGTCTCTGTCTGCCTTGGGTCTACTTTTCCCATCTTAATGAGCTTGGTCTCTCTAAACCTATCAAAACCAGGGTCAGAAGAGGTTCCTTCAGGAATTTTTGTTTCATAATCTTTAGAAGTTTCTAATGTGTATTCCCCTCTTTCTGAAACAAAATTAATTAATTTTTGAACATACTCTTTAATTCCATTAATATTTGCTTCTTCATTAATCCCTAATGCCTTTAAATCATTAACCTTCTGAGTGTATTCTAAAATAATCTTGTTTACTTTTCTTTTGTAATCATCAAAAGCTTTCCTTGTTTCTTTAGAAAGATTCCCTTCTTTTCTTGTATCATAATGTGCTTGCATAATATCTTTTTCATTATCAATAAATTCTCTTACTTTTCTGCATATCCCTGTTCTAAAATGATCTAATGCTTCTATTTGCCTTTCAGTGTTTGCAATGTCTTCTGCAATTCCAGAAAAAGTAACATAGCCTACAAAACCTTCTAAGCAATTTTCTACTTCACCAGAGGCTTGCTCTAGACTTACATTCTTCATTTTTTGAATATTTTCTATTCCAAATCCAAGAGGAAGATTAAACTTTGATATAATTCTATTCATTGCCTGATCACCATATTTCCCAGGATTTTGAGGATTATACACTGGAGATTGCCTATCAATTATACCATATTCTAAGTTATGAATACCATGCTCTATCTCAAGGTTAATAAAATCAATAAAATTTGATGCTAGTTCGCATATCTTGTTATCTCTTTCTTGTTTTTTCTCTAAAACTTTTGGGGCATCTTTTTCTGCTATTTTTTGATATTGAGGGTATTGTTTTTCCAAAATATCATATGCCTTTTTTCCTGCATAATTTATCATCTTATCATAATCTTTAGGATCTTCTAAATCTTCTAAATAAGTATTATTGTGTTTTCTTCCTGTTTTTTTTAAAAATTGCTCTAATTTTCTCTTATTTTCAACTCTTCTTGATTGAATATTTTCTTTTTCAGATTCTTCAGAGCTTATCCCTAATAATTTTTTAATTAATCCCATTTTGTTTATCCTCTATTAAAAAGCCCATGAAATCAGTTTTTGAAAAAGGCTTTTATTTTTATATTTAATATTAGAATTTCTATCATTAGTCTTAGGTTCTTGGTAAACTACATTCTCGTTAGATACCCATTTGCCTTTTGTTTTAGAAGCTCTTTTTGCCCCATAAACAAAAGCTACAGGTTCCCAGTAAGACCTATTAGTTTTTCTAGATTTTTGCTTTTCAAGCCCTTTTTGAAAAGATTCATCAGTAGGATCTTCAATATTTCTTTCTAGGTCTTTGTTTCTTTCTTTTAAAGGATAAGCATTTTTTGAGATTGTTTTAGGAAGATTTATTTCATCTTTTAAAAAAGTGTAATTATCAAGATATTCGTTGTCTATAATGTTTTCATCTGCATTATAATCTCCTCTTTCAATGTAATTTTCAATATCTCTATCAGTTAATACTGCATAATCAACAGATACATTTATATCAATATCTGAACCTGCTGTTCTGTACTTAATCCTAGGCCTAGCTGGTAAAGCTATTTCTTTAGGTATTTTTCTACTTGTTAAATTTTTTATTTCTGTCATTTTCTATATTTTACATAAGGTCTTTTTCCTTATAAACCTTACTATTTGTTACTACTGGTGAGATACACCATAAAACAATGGTTGTTTGGGTTTTGTAAGGCTTTATATATTTCCCTGTATGTTAAAATATCTAAGAAATTAAACTATATAATTAACACTTGAAACAAAATGAAACAGCAAAAAGACAAGATTATTCCTGTTGCCTATGATAAAGCATTCAATATACTTAAAAAAAGCTTAAGATCTTATGAAGATATTGGGGATTTGCCTGGATCTTTAGGGTCATCTAATTCTAATTTTTCCTTAAGAAATTTCAAATATGATGTTAATGGAACCATACTTTTTGATAAGGAAAAATTCAGGGATTATCTTTTTGTGCAGATTCAAATCAAAGGTCCAGATAATAATGAATCTTTTGTGAATTTTGATTATTTTCGAGACTTAAATAGATTAGAAAATATAAGTGGGAAATTTAATGGGCAGGCCATAGATAAGCAATATGACTTTTTATCTTGTCTTGAACATATTACTCGGGGAATGGGGCTTACTGAGATGAGAACAAAATCTCAGGCCAAAGAATTTTGGGAAAACACTGATTGGTTTAAATTTCCAGATGACACATACAGAAAGCATTTAAGGCCTTCCCTAAACTAAGATTAAATTTCTTAAGGATTATAGGATTTATTAAAAATTAAGGTTTCTCTAAAATTTAGTAGGCATTATCAGTAAACTTTAAAAGAGTAAGAAAATTTTAAAAAAAGCTAAGAAGCAAAATATGCAAAATGGCAGATTCAAGAATATTTTCAGATAATGGAAGACACATAAGGATTGATCAAGATTTTGGTCATGCCAGATTTAATGTTACATCTCCTAAAGACATTTATCCTGTTATTCACTATCTCAAATGGCATCCTGAGGTTATTAAAGATAGTTTTGAATTAAAAAAAGTCAGAGAGACTATTGAGGTTGATGGAGAGAAAATAGATGTAGACCCAATAG
>WJLC01000060.1 GCA_014728745.1 Candidatus Pacearchaeota archaeon | reverse complement strand
CTCACGAGCTCCGACATAGGTTTTGTGAGTTCCTGGCTCTAACTCCAAATCCTCTGGAAACTTTATTGAAGCAATTACCTCTCCACTTCCTTTGATTTTTTCCTTGTCAAGAGTGATGTAATCTGCTAACCCCCCATTAACAAAAACCTCTATGTTTTTTCCAGTAGGACTGCTAACACGATATGTCACCTCTGTCTCAAAACCAGGCCTAAAAGCACCTTCAATTTTAGCAGGGGTTATTCTAATAGCAGAAACAAAACTAATTGATAATACAACAAAAATTACGCACATGAAAGATACAGTAAGCAAATTATTAATTCTTTTACCTCTTTTAAATTTCATGATTTAAATAATTAAAAATACTTTTTATAACTTACTAAATAACACAAAATAAACCTAAATAAACCCTAATTTAATGTAATAAAAACTCAAATTTTCAAATTGCAGATTTCACTCTGCTCTAAAAAAAATAAAAAAATAAAAAAATAAAAAAATTAAATCGCGCTTCCTGTAACAGTTATTACAGCTGATGATTCTCCGTTGGTATAAGCATCTTCAGGAATCTTCAAGTAAAAATCAACATCCTGTGTGCTTGTCTTAGACAAATTACTACAAACAGTTACATCTGCACCTGCAGATATTGTTGTGTATGTATTTGCAGCGGCTACTCCATCACAATTAGTGTCGTCAACCATCCACTCAAATGCTGGGCTTGTTCCACCAGGTAGTAAACCTGCAGCAGCAGTATCAGATGATAAATTAACAGTTATTTCACTATTACCATCATTTTGATAAATCAAACCATCACAAGCGCTTAAACCTGTAAGATTTTGTGTGGACCCATTGTTTGTATACATCCAACCGTATGTGGAATCTTCATCTACATTACCACTACCAAAATCACAAATAGCATCAGTAAATCTAATGCTTGCAAACTTGGTTATTGAAAGATTTGCCTCACCAGTATCAGTTGCCTGTCCTGTTATAACACCAAACTTATTCAAAGTAACTATTAAAGATAATAGCGTTACAAGAACAATTATCCAAGATAAAGTTAAAATGAGCTTTTCTCTTTTCATTTTAGGCTCCTCCTCCAGCTGAAGGGTTTCTAACTATCTCAAGAACAACGCTTGCAGTTCCAACATCATTTGTTTCACCTTGGACATTTCCAGGGGTTACAACAACATCAGAATTCATAGTAACAACCAATGTTATTACTGAAAATATTATAGCGATTAACAATAATGCCACAATAAGTTTTCCGTTATCCATTATTCAACCTCCTTTTATTTAATTTAATTAAAACTTGAGCTAATTAGCTCTTAAGCTTAATATGAAAATGCTAAACTTGTTTATAAAGTTTTTGTCGTTGAAAAAGTTATATTTTTCACCACCGCTACCCAATTAAAATATTAAAAATACATCATTTTCTTGGAAACTTTTTGAAAATAATCCATGCAGCAAGTCCACCTAATGCAAGCACAAGCACAATAAGAAACCCAGTATTTAATGCAGTTTCTTCTTCTAAAACAAAACCTCCTGACTCTAATTCAATCCCAATTCCATATTCATTAATCTCAGCAAAAATCTCTCTTTCAATAGACAATCCTTCTCTTGAAAGTATTCTTATCTTTCCGGTATATTTTCCTTGTTCAACTCCTGTTGTGTCCCAGTGAAGAGGAATCCTCTTTTCCTCCAAAGGCTCTAAGTCATAAGGTGCAGTTTTAATATCTGCTATTTTTTCCCCAGATTCATCATAAAGAATAAGATTAGCATAAACCTCTTTCAAAATATCATTCCATTCATTTTCAACAAGTATTTTTAATGTTACAATGTTACCAAGCTCAAAATTCTCTGTGAAAATATCAAATACCTCTACATTAACTTCTCCAACCTTGAATGTCTTATAATAAGTTGCAATTTCATCATCATAAACCAGATCAATTGTTGCCTGATAAACGCCCATAGGAACATTTGCAATCCAACCCACATCTAATTCCTCTCTGTCCATACTCTTTATAGAAATGCTTTCTGATTCTAATTGAGTTATGCTAGAATTTTTATTGCTAATATTAATTTTAGCTTTAAGAGATTCAATATCTTCCTCCCCTCTATTAATAACAGGTATTGAGAATTTAGTGGTTTCATTTTTTCCAGATTCTTGAATATTAATAGAAGATTCAATGTATTTTCCAGGGTAAGGGTAATTAATAATTATCTGAGTTGCTACAGACATCACAGCACTAAAAGCATTTTCATCATCTGAAGGATTCTCAGTTATCAAAATCTCTGCCTGGTTTTTTCCAGGCTTTAGATTTAAGGAATTCCTACTCAAATCAATTGAATAAGGGACTTCAACTGATTCCTGGCCAGAAAAAATCTCTAAAGAATTTTCATACAATATTATACTATTCTCCAAATCTCCTTTAACACTTAAATCTACATTTGTATTTTTTAAGCTAGGATTTAGAACTTTAAATGAGCAATGAATAGTTTCTCCAACCATTTCTTCAGTATAATCAATTGTCTTTCTTCCTGGACTAACCCCAATAGCAAGAGCATTTGGGATAAAAAACAAGCTTACAAATAAAATTGCAAATAAGCAGACTTGAAAAATCTTTTTTTTGTTTTCTCCTTTTTTCATTGTTTCTCTTGTTTTTGTTTTAGTCTCTCTTTTCATTTTTCCTTTTTTTATTTCCTTATTATCATTCCTAATTATTCAGCTAAACTTGAGCTAAAGTAGACTGTTGTTGACTTTGTTCCAGCACTCTCTGATGAAGGAACTTCCACATATAAATCTGTCTCAGCAACATCTGTTGAATTACTCCAGTTAAGCTCAGCTATTGCTAATACCTCTGCAGTATTAACAGGCATCTGAGTCCATGAAATAATACTAGCAAGAGAATCAAAACTTCCTTCTTCTCCTGTTTTATTGTCAATCTTGTATTTATAATAATCTGAAGAGCTTGCAGCTTCATCAAACAACTGGGTTGCATTTATTGTTAAATTCACTATGCAATTTCCATCATTCTGCAGTACAAACGGCCCAGGATTATCATCAGTTGTATCATTAGTGTCATTGTTATCTATTTGTCCAAAGTTAACTGAATCAGTTGTCAGGTTAATAAGAATCTGAGAGCTGATGTTAAAGATTCTAATAGAGCTCCAGTTCCCATAACTTCCAACACTGTCATTAGCTCTAACACTCCATTCATAATAATCTCCATTGTCATACAGGCAATTCAATACAGGTGTTGTATAATTTTCATTGCTAAGTCCTGATTGATTCAATCCTGTATCAGTACATAAGCTGCTAGGGACTAGTGTCAAGTTAAGTTCATAGCTTAACGAATCTCCATCCACATCTGTTCCATTCCATACCAAAGTTGGAGTTCTATCTGTCACACTAGCCCTATCAGCAGGGGAAATCAATTCTACGGTAGGAAGAGTATTACCAATTGTGAAACACCATAATCCTGTTTCATTCAAATTATCAAATTTATCATAACCATAGAATTTCCAGCAAAATTCATCGCCTCTTGTTCCAGTTATTGTTAATGATTGGTTGTGCAAGCAAGTCAAATTATTTTCACAGTCATATGTTGTTTCATTTGTGAAGCTTCCACTTCCAGTCATATTCCAAGAGAATATGCTCCTGTTCATTCCAGTATCATCACTCCAATTAATACTAAACCATACTGTCTCATTATATTTTGTAGTTCCATTAACTGCATTTGTATTATTGTTATTCCAAGTAGGCTTGTTTTCCTCTTCAACATCCAATGTTCTATTATTATCACCCCAGTCATCGCTTCCATGACAATGCACATTCCATATATAGCTTCCTATTGACAGTGTTAATTTGCTTGGGAATGCTGTCTCAGTATCATTATCCAATCCAGTATACATTGTCTGGTTTCTTTGCCATGTGCCATTAAAATCCCCGTACAATGAGCAATTAGCAGGAATTCCAGAATACCCATGTATTACTGAATAATTAAACTGTATTTCATCATCATTGTTGAATATTGCTCCATCTTCAGGATAAATTAAACTAACATTTGGTTTTTCCCTACACTCATTGCTAGAAGTACAATAATAATCATCCAAACAATCTACATCACTATAACAATCCTTCACTTCATTGCTAATACAATAATCTGTTGCCCCATTGTCTCCAAATCCATTTGAGGAACCAAAGTCATAGAAATTAATTGTGCTATGATTGCCACTATCAACACAAATAGGTCCTCCAGACTCATAACAACATCCTGTTCCACAATCAGTATTAACCTCACTTGTAAAGGCTGTTGAGCTTATTCCTCCTGTTCCATCACATGCATAATAATAATCTGTAATGTCTCCAAATCCATTTGTAGGCACAGAGCTATTACAACTTGTATCTGTTGCTGCATATGCTAAAGTTGTTGCATCTATATAATTTCCACTGTCACAAACATCTCCTAAAGGAGCATTATCACTTCCACCGCCACTTTCACAAGCTCCAGAAACACAAAGTCCTGAATCAAAAGTTCTTGAACATGAATTAGGACTTCCACTTCCTGAACATACATAATTGCCTTCAAAGCAGGCATCTAATGGGTCAGTATTATCTATTACAGCTGAGCAAGTTCCATCACTTCCTCCTGTTCTAGATGCAAGGCAGGAATAGCATCCGCCTGAGCAAGCAGTATCACAGCAAACCCCCTCAACACAGTTTCCTGACTGGCATTCGTCTCCACTAGCACATTGCTCTCCATTGTCTTTCTTAAGATTAACTGTTAAGTTGCTGCTGAACAAGTAATTAGAATAAGATTCATTATCCTTGGCTCTGACTCTGCAGCTCCAGTTGTCCTCAGCACTAGTTGCTTCATAATCTAAAACATCTACTAAGGCTTCCTCACCCTGCTCTTTGCTCTCAGTTGCAAACCCATCTTTATACTCTTCAACAACTGCGTCCAAGTAAGTAAAGAAATTTCCTCCAGCAATGTAAAACTTGTTTGTATCTTTGTTGTATCTTAAATCAGAGACAGCATTTCCTAAATTACTGTCTGTGTTGTTCCAGATATAGTCTCCTTCTAAATTATATTTCAATACATATGCTGAAACAAACCTCTTATAACCACCAATGTAAAGATTCCCAATATTATCTATATCCATTCCCTCAATTATGTCTATGCTATCACCTCCCAAATCTCTACTAACATTCCATTGATAATCTCCTGTTGAATTGTATTTTAAAGCATAAAAATCATAATTTGATCCTCCTCCAGTGGTATTGTAAACAGCTCCAGAAACATACACATTTCCTGAAGCATCTGCAACTCTGACTGCTTTTGCTTGAACAGTGCCTCCAGGAATAGGATCATGATTGCCAATCCATTCTATTCCTGCTGAACTATTGAATTTAATTGTTCTGAAATAATAAACCCCTGTTGAAGTGAACTCAGCATAGCCTGTTACATAGAAATAACTCTCATTGCTGCTATCAATTTCAACTGCATGAGCTTGTTCATCATATCCAGAATCATAAATAGTCTCATTCCAAACCTGGTTTCCTGAAGAATTGTATTTAAGAATCAACCAATCATGATTTGAACTTATTCTCTCAAAATATCCCACAGTATAAAGATTTCCATTTGAGTCAACATCTACATCATATGCCTCAGTATCATTGTCAGTGTCAAATGTCCTGTTCCACTGGTAATCTCCTGTTGAATTGTACTTTACAATCAATATGTCATGATCTGAGCCATCGTTAAAATCTCCTACAACATAAACATTTCCATTTGAGTCAACTGCAATTCCTTCTGCCTGTTCATTGGATTCATTATAATCAAAAGTCCTGTTCCAAATCATGCTTCCGCTGGAATTAAACTTGGCTGTAAAAAAGTTATCTGTTGCCCCAAGTTCTAAACCACCAACATAAATATTTCCAGAAGAATCAAAATCAATGTCCCTTGCTGAAGTAGATAGTGTGCTCTCTCCAGTATCTGTAATATTCTTTATGAGCCCCACAAACAATTCTCCATCTTTATACCAATCACCTTCATAACTTAAATTGTCTCCATTCAAATCTGTTGCCTTAGCATAACAATTCAAATCCTCATCAGTGTAATTGTTTCCTAAGCTGGAATTGACAAAAACACTATCCATTATTGGAGGGTTGTTGTCTAAAATTGTCAAATTGTTTGAGCTTTTGTAAGAACTGTAATTCATCCAGTCATAGGCTCTTACTTTACAACTCCAATTTTCTCCTACAAATGTTCTTTCATTACTAATTACAGAGACATTTACAACATCTCCAGAAGAAAAGTTTATAGGAGAAAGATTAAAACTAGAATTTTCAACACCATTTTTATACCATGATCCATCAAAGGTTATATTATCTCCATCAGTATCAGTTGCCTGAGCATAGCATGTTAAATTATCTGAAGATCTATTAGTTCCTGTAGTTGAATTTATAATAACATCAGTCATAGTAGGTGCTGCTTCTGGAATTTCAGATTCATATGCACAAGTCCTTTCCCCATTAGGCAAAGTTATATAAGGACATACAAAGAATCCTTCTTTATCATTTCCATCTTTATTAGGAAGCTCTCCTGCAACTGCGCTGTTTCCATTATCATCAATTACTTCAACTGCCACTTTGTAATATCCATTTGAAATTGTGCTAAGTGTAAATTCTCCAACACATTTAGCACTCTTTCCAGAATTATAAGCAGTTAATGGGGCTGTTCCTAGATTAATTATGTTTGTATCATTCTCTAAAGTAACATTACATCCTGTGCCGGAAGAAGTGAATCCTGCAACATCGCTTGTAAAGTTCACTCCAACGTTTAAAAGTTCATTAGGAGAAATTCTTGTTTTTGCAGGGAAAGTGTCAGTACAATTACTTCCAGAGCAATACATCCCACTTATCTGTCTAGGAAGAGTCACAACATTCAAATTCATTGAGGTGCTTTCTCCAACATTTCCTACACCATCAACAGCCCTTATTTGTATTGTGTTACTTCCCTCTTGCAAACTCATATCATGGATACAATCATATACTCCAGATTCAACAATCCATCCACTTCCATTATTGAATTCACAGTATTCTATTCCAGAGTTAAATGTCCCATCATCACTAGCATTGACTTTTACAGTTATAGTATCATCTTCACTAAGTCTATAAGAGTAATTATTAAATCTTATAAGCTGAAGTGATAAATTATTATCTGTTCTTACAATAAAAGGTTTACTTGGATTTTCATTCTCAATTGTATTTATAGTTGTATTATCCTTAGCTTCAACACTTCCCTCTACAACTGACAGTGTAAATTCATAAGGGGAATTCTGAGCAACAAGAGCACTGTCTGAAATTCCTATTACAACTGTTAGATTTAAATCATCGTTAGGATATAAATTAGCGCCCCCATCTAAATATTCTAATACTATTGAGTCATTCTCTTCTTGTGCCCCATAGCTGTAGAATGTCTTTGAGAAATTATCTGCATAGTCTCCTTGCACCCACACTGTGCTTCCAGAAGCATTTATTTCATAAGGGAATAGGGTATCACCTGTAGTACCAAAGAATATCTTTATCTGCTCTCCACCAACATTATCTGAAATATCACTGAAATGGAATGTCAAATTCCTGCCTTTATATTGATAATTGGTGTAGTTAATATCAACTGTTTTTGAATTAAAGTTAGATTCATAAGTGTAAAAAGGCAGAGTCTCTGTTACTGCATTAATCTCAGTCTCAGCTGAACAATCTGTTTCTGAGCAGTTTCTTGAAACTATGCTATTGCTTGGATTACTAGGGCAAGTTGAAGTTCCCTGACAGTCTGAATCCTCACAATCAGTTAATCCATCTAAGTTATTATCTATATTGTCAGTACAATTGCTCTCTATAGCAACTTGTCCAGTTGAATAATTGCAAATACCGTCTGGCACACCATCACTTCCAATGTCTGAAATAATTCCCTCACAATCACTATCACCGCAATCACTTCCATCTAATATTATTGAAGCATTTGTTGCACCAGTGTAATCTAATCCAAGTATGTTTGTATCTCTGTAATCAATTTCATTATCTAAAACATCTGAACAAGTATCTGGAAGTATAT
>WJLC01000059.1 GCA_014728745.1 Candidatus Pacearchaeota archaeon | reverse complement strand
GTAGGGAATATGATTTTTATCTAGCCAGTCTCTAAATTTCAACTCAGCAATATTATCCATAGAAAGAATCAAATACATCACTATAAAAATAAGAGTTTCAATAATAAAACATTTATAACTTTGAAAGATCTAATACTTTTATGAGTTTAAAGAAGTACAAAAAGAAGAGAAAATTAAAAGAGAGCAAAGAACCTAAAGCAAAATTAAAAAAATCTAAATCTAAAAATCCGATTTTTGTGGTGCATGATCATCATGCAAGCCATCATCATTATGATTTAAGATTAGAAATGAACAAGGCTTTGAAAAGCTGGGCAGTTCCAAAAAAGCCTCCTTTGAAAAAAGGCATAAAAAGACTTGCAATTCAAGTAGAAGATCATCCTTTAGATTATGCAGATTTTGAAGGGACTATTCCAGAAGGACAGTACGGTGCAGGAAAAGTAAAGATATGGGACAAAGGAATCTATGAATTAAAATCAAAAGACAAAAAGAAAATTGAAATTAAATTCAAAGGCAAAAAACTTAAGGGAAACTATGTTCTTGTAAAAACAAATTATGGAAATAAGCCAGAAAAATCTTGGCTTTTTATGAAAGTTTAAATTTTAATTAAACTCCAAATCTTGCGCCTTGGTCTGTTTCTTCTGTCCACCATTCTAAATTAGGAATTTTTTCAAGGCATTCATCCAAACCTTTGGCCTTGCAGTATCCTTTAGTAAGAAGATAAAAGATCAATCCCAAACTTCTAGCACTTTTATTATTTCCAATAATTATCTTATCAGCTCCTTTTGAGAAATTATTTGTATCACAAATCATAAGGACTTTTTTCTTTACGTTCAATGTATCATTAAGAGCATTTTTGTCTACCCAATGATCTGTTATGATTGTTAACTCATTTTCAAAGAAATTAGGAAGACTTGTATTAGTCAAAATTCCTGCAGGGTATTTTTTTGTGAAAACTCTTATCCCAGTAAGTTTGCTGAACATCTCAGCAGCTTTCCATCCCGCTGGTCTTTTGCAAACTAAGATAACATCTTTTGCATCAAATTTGCTTAGATACTCAACCGCCTCTTTTAATTTTTCATTTATTATGTCTGTGTTAAATATTGCCAAACCATCTGCCCTTCTTCTGTAAACAAACGGCTTCATGTCAGGTGTCACAACTCTTGTTCCAAGATATATACCTGCTTTGACATATTCTTCAAGAGGGATAAGCATCTCAGCCTTTTTCTTAGCCTTAACTTGTTCCTTTAATTTTTCTGTGGAAGTAGTTTCAACTTTTTCCTTTTTCAGCTTCTCAGCTTTTTCCAAAAGCGCCTTTTTCTTTTCTTCTAAAGATTTTTCTGATTCAGGATCTGTTGATTCTTTTTCAGCTTCTTTTTTCAGGTCTTTACCCTCGTTATCTGCATTCTCAACTTTCTCCTTAGCTTCTTCCTGTGTTTTTGTTTTATCTTTAGCCATAGGAAATGACAGAAAAGTATATTTTTAAAGCTTTTTATAGAATTATTTCAGAGACTTCTGGATTTTAATCAATCTTTTGATTTTTTTAACTCTTAAATCTCCTTCTGTCCCGCACTTGAAAAAGTCTGCACCAAGTCCAAAAGCTAAATCTGCGAGGATAGTCTCCCCAGTCTCGCCGCTTCTGTGAGAAAAAATAGTTTTTATATTTTTTTTCTTTGCCAAATCAACAACGTCTTTGACCTTTAACAATGATCCAATTTGGTTTGGCTTCACAATTATTCCATTAATCGCTTTCATTTCAATTGCTTTTTTAAGCCTTTTTGGATTTGTTGTAGTCAGATCATCACCAACAACTAATGCTTTTGGAAATTTCTCAAGAAGTTTTGCATGGCTTTCAAAATCTTCTTCTTGAAAAGGATCTTCAATATAGGATAAATTAAAATTTTTAACTAAATTACTAACATAAGAAAAATGCTCTTCTGGAGTTCTCTTTAATAATGGATTTCCATAAGAATATTTTTTTCTTTTGTAAAAGCCTGACGCAGCCACATCTAACCCCATAGGTATTCCTGTTTTTTCTAAGACATCTAAGGTTTCCTTGTCATTAAGGGAAGTTATCCAAGCGTTTTCATCGTTTTTCTTTCCCTTGAAATCATCATCTCTAGACTTCAAAAGCATTTTAACTTCTTTTTTTGCTTTTTTATTCTTTTCAAATGCTTTTTCAACATCTCTTGTTTTTGGGATTAATTCAAATTCCTGGAAATCAGGTTTTCTTTTAACCTCAGAATGTTTTGCTCCACCAATAACATTCCCAATCAATCTTGGAAATTTTGATTTTGATTTTTTCTTTTTCGACTCTGGGCTTATTATCTCCCATATTTCTTTCTTCTGCTCTTTTGCCATTGCTTTTAAAACTGCAGACTCTAGAGCAAACAAACTATTCGCACCAATGTTTCTATCTGTTATATCCTCTACTCTTCTCAAATCCTCAAACTTTTCTAAAATTTCTTCAGAAAAATAATCACTGAATTGTTTAAGGATTTTAATATCTCTTCCTAGGCTTTTTTTGTACGGCTTTTTTTCATTTTTGCCAGTTGATTTGCCTGTAGGAGATGATGCAGAGAATGTGCCTACATTTGTCTTAATAGTGACT
>WJLC01000058.1 GCA_014728745.1 Candidatus Pacearchaeota archaeon | reverse complement strand
TTTCTGCAGATATTATTATAAATGAAGAACCAAGAGATTTATACAATCTTGGTGAAGTAATTAAAATTCCTGCAAAAATAGCAACAACCTCTGAATTAAATGATTTTCTTTCAGTAAAGCTTATTTGCAATGGAATTGAATCAGAAGTCCACAAACAATATATCTCATTAAACCCTGGAGAAGAGCAGAGTATAACAATTGCTATACCTTTAATGCCTAACTTTATTGGAAGAACAACAGGAACATGTGTGATAAAGCCTGTTCTTGGAAATGATTTCATAATAACAAAGGAATTTACAATCTCAAATTACATTGCAGTGAATTTAGAATTAGAAGAAACAGAATTTGATCCAGGAAAACCAATGATACTAAAGGGAACTGCAGTAAAAGACAATGGAAAAAACACTCAGGGATTTATTGATTTAGCATTTATTTCAGAAAGTCAAAAAGAAGCTTTTGCTTTAAGTGACACTATAAAAGATGGACAAATAAACCTTAATGTCAGCATTCCAGAGGACATGGCTGCTGGAGTTTATATTATACAGGCATCTGTTTATGAAAAAGGTTCTAACAATAACAAAACAAACCAAGGATATGCAGAAACAGACATAAGAATTAATCAGCTTCCAAGCAATTTAGAAATTCTTTTTGGAACAAGGCAATCAATTCCTGGAGAGGATTTTGAAATTAAAGGTGTTCTTCATGATCAAACAGGAGAAAAAATAGACTCAGATGTTGAAATTAAAGTGAGAAATGCTGATGAAAAACTTATTACCTCAGAAGAAGTTTCTACAGATGAATACATAAAAGTTCCTATAAAGCAGAGTGAACCAGCTGCAGAATGGATGGCTTATGCTAAATCAAACGGTATTGAATCAGAAAGAAGCTTTGAAATAATAGAAAAAGAAGATGTTAAAGTAGAGATTTTTAACAGGACTGTTCTTTTAACAAACATTGGAAATGTTCCTTACAATGACACAGTTGAAATAAACATAGGAAATGATACAATTGAATTAGCTGTTTTTATTCCTGTTGAAGATGAACAGAAATATACATTAAGTGCTCCAGAAGGAGAATATGAAGTAGAAATAAATTATGGGGATGATGATAAAAAAGTAAATGAAAGAGTAATGCTTACTGGAAATGCAATTGGTGTTGAAAAAGTCTCTGGAATAGGATGGTTTTTTAGCTCATTTGTATGGGTGTTTATGATACTCATTCTTGGATTCATTGCATTTACTGTTTACAAAAAAGGATACAAAAAGACTTTCTTAGGAAGAGTTATAAAAAGGAGAAGCAAAAGAAGAAAAAAATCAGATAAAGATATTGCCTCTGCAGAATCATTAGTAAACCCTAAACATCGAGCAGATCTTTCTCTATCAATAAAAGGGCACAAGCAAGAGGCTAGCATAATCTGCTTAAAAATTAAAAATCAAGAGAAAATTTTAAAGAACAAAAAGGCCTTAGAACCAGTAAGGCAAACACTTGATAAAATATCAGAGATTGCAGAGGACAACAAGGCTTCTGTTTATGAAAACAAAGAGAATATTTTCTTCATATTTGCTCCAGCAAGAACCAAGACTTTCAAAAACAAAGGCATATCTGTTAAAACAGCTCAGAAAATAAAAGAACTTTTAGATACTTACAATAAGCTAGCAAAATACAAAATAAAATACGGAATGGGGATAAACTTTGGGCAAATAATCGCAAAGCACAATAAAAACATAATGAAATTCATGAGCACAGGAACACTTATAACAACAGCAAGAAAATTAGCAAGCCACTCTCAGGAAAAAATTCTTTTAAGTGAGGATATGAACAACAAAGTAAGATCAAAAATCAAATCTGAAAAACATTCAACAAAAAAATTAGATTATTACAGCTTAGATAAAATTAAGCGGAAAAAACCCTATGATAAAAAATTTATTAGCAATTTTGTTAAAAAATTAGAAGAAGATAAAGCAAAGAGAAAGTCTGAGCAAGAAAAGAAAAAGAAATCTAAATAATTTTAATGGTCTTTTTATAATAATCTCTAAAATAAATCTAAATAAGTCTTAACTACTGAATGTTTTAATTCTGGATGCTTTTTCTCTAAATCTTCAATAAACCCAGTTATTTTATCTTTTTTTGCTTTTCTTAATTTCTTATACTTTAGTTTCTTAAGTTTAGCATACAATTTCACTTCCTTGTCTAAAAACAAATAAAGAGGTCTTATTATTTTCTTTTTTTGATTAACTGGCTTTAAGTCCTCTAAACCCATAACTTTCTTTTTGATGATTATTTTAATCACTGAATTAGTTATAACATCACTTGTATCAGAAACAGCAAACTTATCTACTTTCTTTTTGTTCATATTAGAGTATTTGCAATTTTTAATTTCAACAGGAGATTTTTCAGCAAACATTTTCAATAAATCTTCTAAAACAACTGTTCTGAAATCATTAGCTTTTTTATACCCAACAACCTCATTTTTACCAACCATATTAAATTTTCTCATTATATAAAGAAATTTTTTCTGAAACCATTTTAAAAACTCAGATTTAGTTAACTTTCTCTTGTTTGTGAATTCATAAACATAATTTGGTTTTGATTTTCTAGTTTTTTTCTTAGATTTCTTGGTTTTTGGTTTTGCTTTTGCCATTTTTATAATTTATATTTCTCAAATTGTTTTCTTTGCTTAATTGAGCCTGCTTTTGAATAAGCATTTACTATGTTTTTAACCTTGTCTTTAATTTTTGGATTAGTTTTGCCTAATATTATACCTGTAGGACCCATTACTCCTTTCTCAGGAAAAACCAAATGGCTTTCATAATTGTTTGCTTTTGCAAAATCCTCTATTAAATCATTCTCTTTTTTATCTCTTCCAAGAATAACCCAGGCATTATCAACTGAAAAATGCCTTCCAATATTTATTAAATTCAACTCTTCTTGTTTCAAACCTCTCTTAAATAAAAACTCAAATTTATCTTTCAAAAACTTTTCACAGAGAAGGCATCCACCAGCAGGATTAGGATAATTAATCCCAAACTTTTCTGCCATTTTCATTTGTTTTTGCCTGCTTCTTCCTCTGATTCCCTGCTCAATCAAGGGTCTAATAAGCCTCTTTCCTAAACCTGATTTTTCTGCTACAATATCTAACCCTTTTTTATGTTGAGACATTGGTCTTTGGCCTAATACTTCTCCTGTAACCAAAAACTTTATTTCTTTTTTATCTAAGAATTCTTTTGCCTTTTTGACCATAAAAAGTCTACAGTCAATGCATGGATTGACTCCTGCTCCTCTTCCATGCTTAGGATTTTTAAGCATTTCTAAATATTGATTAAATAATTTGCCTTTTGAATAATCAAAAATCTTTAATTTAAGATTATGTTTTTTGCAAAATTCTTTTATGCTTTTTGTTTCATCTTTGCTAAAAGGTAATTTAAAATGCAATGCAATAATATCAAATCCCTGTTCTTGCATTATTTTTGCAACTAATCTACTATCAAGACCTCCTGAAAGCATAACTGCGGCTTTTTCTGCTCTTTCTTTTTCTTGCTTGAGATTTTTTTCTAATTTTTTTGAATTTCTTTTTTTTGATTTGTTCATTCTAAGAATATAATAAAAATCAGGGTTTAATTGTTTTCTTAATTTGCCTTTTCAGACCTAATATTTTTCAGGATTTTCCGGTTTTTAAGATTTAGGAGATTTAGAAGATTTTTCAGGTTTCTCAGATTTGCTAGGCTTGCTAGATTTTCCTATATTAAACCATCCAGAGATTTTATTTCCTATATCCAAGAACTTTAGAACAATTCCAATAAGTATGAAAACAATTCCTATGGTAAAACTTATTAAAAAAGTGACAAAAGACTTAGTAAAAAATAATGTGAGAATTCTAGCATAAGTCCACCCAGAAACAAGTGTCAAAAGCCAGCCCATTCCTAAAAAAGGCAGTGAAGCAATAATAAGCAAGCCCCCAATAAAAAAAGGCCCGCTGGATTTAACCTCTATGAAAACAAATAAAATAATTGCCAATACAATTGAAGCCAATACTGCCCAATAAAACCAGCCCTTCCAGTAATCCCTCGCCTTTTGAGAAATCAAAAAGAAAGGTATCTCACTAGTAGATACACAATCCCAGAACTCACAATCATATTCCTTGTAATACTGGCCCTCAATTTTCTTAGACACCAAATAAGAAATAATTTCAGTGCTTCCCTGAGTAATCATATTGCAGGGTATTACATAGTCAGAAAACCCGTATTCCTCTATATCTGAGGAAAGATTTTCTCCTGGTATTTGGTCTGATTCTGAATTATTAATCACCTCCATATCCTGGTTTTCTTGAATCTCTTGTATTTGGTCTGATATTCTAGAAAGAGATATTTCACTAACCCCTGGCTGATTGCAATAAACAGCCACTGCTGGAAGATTATCATCTAATACACTTAAATCAATACTATCATTAACAATTTCTGTAACTGCACTAGTTAATTCAGGTTCAAGTGTTTCATACTCTAAGGAATTAGTAAATGTGAAAAAGGTATTTGTTGAAAGAAGTGTTAAAAATAGCAAAACACTAATGAGTGTGACCAAGATACTTCTTATAAAACCCATGTAATAAATAAGAACAGAGTATTTTTAAAGTTGTCTGCATACCTCAAACTATGGTTAAGGTAAACAAAAGCAAATGCATTGGATGTGGGCAATGTGCTTCAATATGCTCTACTGTCTTTGAAATGAAAGATGGAAAAGCCCAGGTAAAAAAAGAGGCAAAAACAAATGAAAAATGTGTTGATGAAGCAATTGATTTATGCCCAGTAGATGCAATCAGCAAGTAAATAAAAAAGACTAAACAGTGAAAGGTTTTGAAAACAAAAAGAGTGAAAAAATGAGCATAATATTTATTAAGTCTAAATTATTTTTCTTTTAATGGCTATCCCAAAAGAGGTTAAACACAAAGAGAAATGGATTAAATGGTTCTCTGACTTAGGAAAGGATTCTGGAAATGTTGCTGGAGGAAAAGGAGCTAATTTAGGAGAGATGTACAATACAGGTGTTCCTGTGCCCCCTGGTTTTGTTGTGACAGCTCAGGCATATGATTATTTTATTAAAGAAGCAGGATTAAATGAAAAGATAGCAGAGCTTTTAGAAAGAATTGATTACGATAATACAAAACAGCTTAATGAAATAACACAAAACATAAGGGCATTGATTACAGATTCAAAATTTCCTAAAGATATGAAAGAGGAAATTCTTGATGCTTATGAAAATCTAGACACCTCAGGATTTGATATGGAAAAAGGCACTGCTTTAGATATAATTAAAACTTCATCTGAACCAATTTTTGTGGCTGTTCGTTCATCTGCAACAACAGAAGATCTAGCAGATGCGAGCTTTGCAGGACAGCAAGACACTTACTTGAATATCAAAGGAAACAACCCTCTTTTAGATTCAATAAAAAAATGCTTTGCTTCACTATTTACTCCAAGAGCAACATATTACAGATATAAAAAAGGGTTCAAGCATTCTGAATCAAGTCTTGCAGTAATCGTTCAAAAAATGGTAGATGCAAATAAATCAGGAGTTATTTTTTCAAAAGACCCTTCTTTTAAAAACGAGAATGTTATAATTGAGGCAGTCTGGGGTCTTGGAGAAGGAATTGTTTCAGGCAGAGTAACACCAGACAAATATATTGTCACAGAAGATATGGGAATAAAAGATACAAAAGTAGCGAATAAAAAACTTGCTATAACAAGAGATTCTTCCGGAGATAAATCAATAGTTAAACTAACTGAATCAAAAGCTAAACAACAGGTTTTGAAAAATCATGAGATTAAAAAGCTTGCAGAAATAGCTCTTGATTTAGAAAAGCATTATCAAAAACCACAGGATATTGAATTTGCAATTGAAAACTCAGAGATATTTGTTGTTCAGACTAGGCCAATAACAACAATGGCCAAACGTATAACTGAAGGAGAAGAGAGAAAAAAGATTGAAGGAGAAGTAATCTTAGAGGGGTTAGCAGCATCCCCAGGAATTGCTTCTGGAAAAGTCAAAGTGATAGAAGATTTAAAAGATTTAGATAAAATCAGAAAAGGAGACATTCTAGTGACTACAATGACTAATCCAGACATGGTTGTGACAATGCAAAAATCTGCTGGGATAATCACCGATGAAGGTGGTTTGACTGCTCATGCAGCAATAGTCTCAAGAGAAATGGGAATACCCTGCATTGTTGGAACAGATAATGCAACAACTAAGCTTAAGGAAAATGAAGTAATAACAATGGATGGGTATGATGGAAAAATTTACAAGGGAAAAACAGCAGAAACAGAGAAAAAAGAGATTGCTCAAGTTAAAACAGAGACTAAAACAAAAATCAAAGTTATTGTTGATTTACCAAGTTTTGCAGAAAGAGCTGCTAAAACAGGTATAGAAAAAGTAGGGTTAACAAGAATAGAGGGGATAATAGCAGAATCTGGAAAGCATCCTGAATACTTCTTAACAAAAAATGAGATGAAAGATTATGAGAATATAATATTCAAAGGAATAAGCAAAATTGCAGAGCATTTTAAGGAGCTGTGGGTAAGAACCTCAGATATTAGAACAGATGAATTTCAAAACTTAGAAGGTGCTCCAAAAGAAGTTGAAGCAAACCCTATGCTTGGGCTTCATGGAATAAGATACAGTGTAAAACACCCTAAAATTCTAAAAGCAGAGCTTAATGCCTTAAAAAGAATCTCAGAACAAGGAAAAACAGTTGGGTTACTTCTTCCTCAAGTAATAGCTGTTGATGAAGTGCAAAAAGTAAAACAGGCTCTGAAAGAAATTAATTTTCAAGATGCAAGAGTAGGTGTAATGGTTGAAACACCAGCAGCAGTTCAAATAATCAAGGATTTAGTTGATGAAGGGATTGACTTTATCTCTTTTGGAACAAATGACTTAACCCAATACTTGCTAGCTGTTGATAGGGGTAATGAAAAGGTTCAACACCTGTATAATGAGCTTCACCCTGCAATACTTTATCAATTAGGTTATGTCATAAGAGTATGCAAAAGAGCAAATGTAGAGACAAGCATCTGTGGCCAGGCAGGAAGCAGAAAGGAAATGGTTACTCATCTTGTTAAAAATGGGATTGACAGCATAAGTGTTAATGCAGACATGGCAGAGGAAATTGCAAAGCACATTGCAGAAGTAGAAGCTGAAATAGTAAAAGACACTGACAAAGAACCTAGGCAATATCAGCCGTCTGAAAATAATAAAAAAGAAAATAACAAATTATCCGAACAAGAATCCAAACAAAATAACCCGGAGCAAAAATCACAAGATAATCAAAATCAATCTTCCCAAGAAAATAAACAAATATCACAAAAACAAGAGAAGAATCAAAATGAGGACAAAAAAGAAATCAAAATACCTATGAAGTTCAATCCCGGAACTAAGAAATACGAGCCAGATACAGATAAATTAAAAGAAAGTATGAAGAATGTTAAAGAAAATAAAGACAATCAAAATAGCAAAGAGGAAAGTGAGAAAGGGAATAATGAGGATAATGATGGGGATGAGAATATTGTGAAAGATGTTGATGAGGCTGTGAAAGATATTGAAGAAGAAAAGAAAGAGTATGAAAAAGAGCATCCTGAGGAAGCAGAGCAAGAACAAAAACAAGAACAAAAAGAAAGTGAAAATGAGAATGAGAATCAAGATGGAGAAGAAGAGGAA
>WJLC01000057.1 GCA_014728745.1 Candidatus Pacearchaeota archaeon | reverse complement strand
GAAAATTTAACATGCTATGCTAAAGCAAGTGATTCTGAAGGCAATGCCTTGGATTATTCTGGAGCATGGTACAAAGATGGAACCTTCTCTCATAATATAACTGGATGGAATGAAGCAAAGCAGTCATTAAAAGTCTGGACAATAAATAAAACAGTAGGAGGCTCTGATGAAGAATATGGAGAAGATATTGCAATGGATAGTGAAGGAAATATAATCATAACTGGGAGAACTAATTCATACGGTGCAGGAGGGACAGATTTTTGGACAGTGAAATTTGATTCTCATGGGAATTATATATGGGGGGAATCAATAGGAGGAACAAGCAATGATTATGCAGAAGGATTAGCTATTGATAGTAATGATAATATTATTGCTGCAGGAACAACTAACTCATTTGGATCATCTGAAGATTTCTTCATAGTAAAATATAATAAATACGGGAAACAGATTTGGAATGAGACAATAGGTGGCTCAGGAGAAGAAAGATGTTATGATGTTGCTACTGATAGTGATGATAATATTATTATAACTGGAAAAACAAATTCTTTTGGAGTAGGGGTTAATGATAATTTATGGATAATAAAATATGATTCTTCAGGAAATCAGATTTGGAATGAGACATTTGGAGGAGAGGATTATGAAAGAGGTGAGGGTATTGATGTTGATAGTAATAATAATATTATTGTGACTGGTTTTACTACTTCATTTGGTGGCGGGGGTTTTTATGTTTGGACAGTGAAATGTGATTCTTCAGGAAATCAGATTTGGAATAAAACCTTAGGGGGAAGCGGAAGTTCATCGGCGTATGATGTTGCTGTTGATAGTAATGATGACATTATTGTTGGAGGATATAACCATTTTTCTAGTTCCTATGATTCCTGGATAATAAAATATTCTTCTGGGGGAAGTTATTTGTGGAATGAGACCTTAGGGGGAAGCAATACTGACAGATGGTATGGTGTTGCTGTTGATAGTAATGATAATATATTTGCAGTAGGTGAAAGTAGTTCATTCAGCACTGCTCCTAATGTCTGGACAGCTAAATATGATTCTGAGGGGGGTTATTTGTGGAATAAAACCGTAGGCAAAAATAATTACGCAAGCCAAGGAAAAGGTATTATTGTTGACAATGAAGACAATCCTATTATCACGGGGTATTGGTCTTATCTGTCTGTAGATGATGTTTGGCTATTGAAATACGAAACACAGTTCGGCTACGAGCCAGATGAATTTGTTTCAAGCACTCTTGATTCATCTTACACTTCAAGCAATGACAAGTGGAGCTGCAAAGTCAAGGCAACAGACAATAGCATTCCTGAAAATGAAATTACTTACAACACAAGTTCCAACATTACAATTTTAAGCACACCTCCTTATTTTGACCCTGATTTAGAAAACCAAACAGTGGCAGAAAATTCTCAATTATATTATGATATTAATTGCAGTGATGCAGATGAAGGAGAGACATTACAATATTACATTAATGATAGCTCAAAATTCTCTATATATCCTGGAACAGGACTTATTGATTGGACTCCAAATTACAATGATGCAGGAGTTTACAGCTATAATGTTACTTGTGGGGATGGGCAGACAAATGTTTCTCAAATCTTTTTAATAAATGTCACAAACACAAACAGACTTCCTGCAGTAAGCAACTTAACATTAAATGCAACATCTGCTAATAATTATGCAAGTGACAACCTAACACTTTACATTGGAAATGCGAGTGATGAAGATGGAGAATCTGTGAAGAATATAACTACATGGAGAAAATCAAATTCTCCTATAACTGTATTGCAAATGCCTTTTGAAGGTGGAAGTTTAAATGGAAATTCAACAGGTGTGCTAGATGCAACACAAGACTTTACAGGAAATGCAGATGTTGTAAATGCTACTAATGTTGCTTGGAACTCTTCTATAGGTTATGATGGATTTGGGGCTTATGAATTCAATGGGGCAGACACCTTGATTAATGTAGGAACTGGAAACAATAATGCATTTGCTCTTGATGAATTCACTTTATTTGCGAGGGTTTACATTAGCAACTCTGTAAACAACCAGATTGTTTTCTCAAAAAGAGCTTCTTCTAGCTCAGATTATGATTATGGATTAATGGCAGATGCAGCCTACAATGAATTCAGGTTGTGGATTTCTAATAGCACAACAACTTACACAAATGCAAATGTTCCTAATGCGAGTATTGCTGGAGCTTACAATCAATGGTATGATGTTGCAGGAACTTACAATGGAAGCATTGCAAAGCTTTATGTTAATGGGGATTTAAAAGATTCATCAACAGCTGTTACGGGCAATCTGAATAAATCAGGAAAAGATTTGATTATTGGGAGTTACAAAAAAGGCACAGAGCATTTTAATGGAACTATAGACGAGGTTAGCATTTATGATTATGCATTGTCTCCAGAGCAGATAAAAGCATTGCACAATAACAGGACTGATTTAATTGTTTCAAATGAGACAAGTGTGGGAGAGTCTTGGAAAGCCTGTGTTACTCCAAATGATGGATTAGATAATGGATTAGAAGTTTGCTCAGATCCTCTTGTTATCGGAGCTGTTTGCGGGAATGGGTTAGTAGAATTTGGAGAGGATTGTGATGGAACAAACTTAAGTGATGAGACTTGTACAACCCAGGGTTATGATTCTGGAACTCTTTCATGCACTGCAGCATGTGTCTTTAACACAAGTGAGTGTGTTTCTGAAGATGGAGACGGAAATGGTGGGGGCGGAGGAGGAGGTGGAGGAGCAAGTTATGATACAACAACTCTTTCAGACATTGAATTTACAATTGGGTTTGAAGGAACTTATGAAGAAGACGATGTGATTAAATTTACTTACAATAATCAAGACCATACAATAACAATTGAAGATGTTGATGATGATCAAGTAAGAATAACTATAACTTCCACACCTATAACTCTTGTATTAGTTCCAGGCATTATTCAAAGAGTTGACTTAGATGGCAATGGATTTGATGACTTGCTTTTGAATTTAAAGGAGATAAATTATCTTGGAGACATAACTTTGCTAGTTAAGGAAATTCCTTTAGAAGCTCCAGAGCAAGAATATCCTGAAGAAGGCTTTGAGCCTGCGCCAAGTCCTGCTCCAGAACCAGAACCCACACCAACTCCAGAGCCAGAAGAAAAAGGATTTTTTGAGCAATTAATAGATAACACAATCCTGCTAATTGTCCTTGCGTCAATGATACTTATACTTGCAATAGGTGTTCCAACTGCAATGCACTTTAGAAAAAAGAAAAGAAAAATCAAGAAAGGTAAAGAGTGGTATTATGATGGAAAATCAAAGGGATACACCCCTACAACAATCTACAATTCTCTTTTGAAAAGAGGATGGAAGCATGATGAAATATCAAATGTCATGCAAAGTGACATTAATGATGTTGATGAAAAAGTGAGGCAGGTGAAAAAAGAGCAGAAGAAAAAGAAAAAACCTGAAGAGAAACCTAAAGCTAATAAAAACAAAAAGTCAGGAAAGAAAGTAGACAAACAAAAAAAGAAATCTAAAAAAAGTAAAAAGTGAGATTCTTAAATTGCAAACTGCAAAACACTTCTTTTATTATAAAAATAAATATCATAGAATTCATTCAAGCTAAACATGGTGTTTGACAAAGATGCTCCAGGGTTTTAGTTCGCGCTATTACTAAAGATTATTCTTTTTGCCTTTGACCTTGCTTTTCCTAGGCCTTGAAAAAACCTTAATCAAATCATCTTTTATTTTTATCTTGCTTTTTTTATTCTTGTCTTTATTCATGTATCTTCTTTTAGAAGCTGCACAGCTTCTTCTTATAATGTCACGAACCTGCTCACGAACAGTCATTAGGTTTGATTTTGCACGCCTTTTCAAAACCTCTACTTCATCTTCATCTAAATGAATTGTTATTGAGGTTGTTTTTGATATCTTGTCTTTTTCAGCCATTTTCTTACTTTTCCATTATATTTTCATTACTTTATTTCCTATGATAAAACTTGCCTACTTTGAACAGTTTATAAATTCCCTCAAGCAAGTCTGTTCCTGCATACCCTGCAAGCAGTGCAAGCCTTGCATCAAAAGTAAAAATAATTCCCATGAAAACACCAATAATCCATGCAGTCACAACAGTTATGAAATAATAACTCCAGATAATTTCCCTGTTCAAAGACAAGGCTTTTAACAATCCAACAAAACCTCTTGTTAACCCACCAGTCCCACCGAGCAATCCTGCAAGAAGCAATTCATTTGCCATTTTAGAACAAATAACTAAAGGCAATGGAATTTAATTAGTTTTTGATTTTGGGATTAATCTTTATGTTCAATAGCCATTTTTAACTCACTTAAATCTATTATTGAATCCACCACTTGAGTCATGCTTCCTAATAAATATGCATCATCTCTCCTGACTTTTCTGTTTTCATAATAGACTTTTCTCTTGAACAAATCCCTCTTTGTAAGCAAATCACTAATTTTTCTTACATCATATTTATAAAACAAATTATAGTAAATATCAAAGACCTCTTTAACATCTTCAATTAGATTACAAGTATGCTTAGTTACAATTAAAGGATTATCAGGAGGTCCAGAAGAGTTTTTCAAACTTTCAACAATTCTGCTAAAAGATTTAATCATTCCAAAATAAAATGTTGTTTTTGCTGCATCTTCATGCCCAAATTTATCAAGCATTCTTAAGAGATAATTCATAAATCTTCTAAGTTGCATATACTGTAATTCAATTTGAGGGATAATGTGAATATCTTTTTTTCTATACCTTTGCAAGAAAGTATCAAATAATTCATGAATTAATAAAAATATCCTCTTTAAAACAACATCAAAGCTTTCTCTTAATTCTCCTGAAATAACCTGTATTTTATATGAACCTTTAGAAGAATTAACTAATTCTGCTCCAATTAATCGGCTTACAGACTGATTAATTATTGAGGCTAAACTTATTGTTTTATCTCCCCAATGCCATTTGGCTTTTGCATCGCTTGTTTTTATCTCAATAGAATCATAACCATAAGTGTAAAGACTCTGAATAAGAAGCATTATTGTTGATCTATCAAGGCCAGTAATATCTACAGAGACCTTACCTGTTCCTGAAAAGCTTTCTTTTGAAACAAGCAAGCAATTACCTTTTTCACTAACATCAATCTCCTCACCACCCTTTAAATTATGATTATCACACCATTTTTTTGGAAGAGAGACAGTCAAGGTATTATGGCCTTGCTCAACAATTTTTCTTCGCATAATAAAAAATAGTCGAAGAGGTATATAAATATATTTATTGATAAATATATATTAGTATATATTTTATATTACAATTGTTAAATATATCTGATTCTATATATTATTATGAAAACGAAACTTAGGGGAACAGATAAGAGTCTACAGCCCATTTATCCTCCAATTCCTACTTGCAGTTATTCTGAAACAAAACGTGCTTTTTTAGATTATATTGAAGAAAGAGAGTCAACAAATGATTCTATTAGAGAAGAGAAAAATAAAATTGATATCAGAGAGATTACTAAAAAAATTCCAGGCAGACCTCAATCTGAACAATCTGAACCCTATGATCCTTCTGAAATGCCTAGAAGAAGTGTAAGAATTATTCCAACTGAAGATTATTGGGATTATGTTGGAAGTGAAGACGATAAAGAGTATGGTGCTGCATTAGATGCTTATCATTCATATATTGATAATTTTGACTGGGGAGAACCATCAGAAGAAATTGTGATAGGTAAAAAAGACATGACTCCTCCAGAAGTTTATAGGAATATTGAAAATCTTAAATTCAAAAAAAACCTATTAGAAGAAAGAGTTTTAGATAAATTAGAGGGCTTTGTAGAAAAAAAGAAAATACTAAGTTATTATGTTCCGAGAGGAAGAGCAAAATGTAGCCAGCACAATGTGATACTTGAAGCTGCTATGAAATTATTACGGCCAGAGGCTATGAAAGACATTGTAGGTTTTGATTTGAAAAGAGAAAGCAGACTAGAAGCAATCTCTTTTATGGAGTCATTTGAAAAATACTCTCATAAACATTCAGAAGAACCAGCAAGATGGTTTGAACCAATCAGTAAATTTGATTTATATTCTATTTTAAATTACTATTTAAGAGGAGGGCACGAAGACAAATTGCCCATAGGAAATCTAATCTTCAATGGATATCAAAAAAATGATGAAGTGAAACAAGAATTATTTGAAGAATTTTCTAGAGAATTTGTTAAAACTCAGAATCCGGAATTAAAAAAAGATATGATAAAACAATTTGGAGACATTGTAAATAAAAGTAAAGAATGGAAAGATTATTTTAACTTAGAAAAAGAAAATCTTGAGCTTGAAAAAAACCCGGCAAACCAACCAAACTTTGTAAGTCATTTATATTCATTATATTTTGACTTTAACAACACAAGAAATAATTGTAATGACAAATCAGTAAGAAGTACTGCAAAAGCTGTATGGAACAGAATAATGAATTATGAACCAGTAAATATAGAAGAGGATTATTCAAATGAGCCAGGGCCTTTTTATAATCAAGACAAAGAAAAGCTTGGACCAGACCTATTGGAATGGAAATTGAAAAGAGTGAAGCAACTGAAAAAGGATTTAAAGGCAGTTAAAACCATTAGAGATTCTGGAGAATATATTCCAGGAAAGCAACATTTAGATTGGTGTGAAGCAGATACTATTGTGAGAAACCCTTCAACAAGAGTTATTCCTGATGAAAAAACCAGAGAAAATGCTCAAGAAGAACTTGAAGAAATGGTTCATACTAAAGTAGATTATAGTGTGGGTTTGAAAGCAGCAAAGGTCTTGGGATGGAATGAAAGAGAAATTGAAAGATTTCTTAATACTGCTGTTCACGCTCTTGATGTAAAAATGTATTGGCAGAGAGAAGGATATCCTGATTACATAAAAAAGCGTGAAACAAAAGAGGAAATAGAAAGAGATGCTAAAACACTATATAGAATGAAGGGTTTGTCAAAGAAACATGCAGATAGTCTTGCAGTAACTTTAGGATTTAGTAATCTTAGGAAAAAATTAAGATTTTTAGAGGTGGATTTGTTATCATGAAACGAGTAGCTTTTTGTGACAGGGAAATGCCCCAGATACAATTTGGAAATCCAGAAGAATATAGTAATGATGTCAAAAGACTTGAACACAACATAGAGATTATGGAGAGATTGGGTGAAAAATATGATATTCTTCAATACTCAAGATTCAATGTTCACAGAATAAGAAAAAATTATCCCATTGATGCAATTATAACACATTTAAATAAACTTTCAGCTGTTAGAGAAGATACTTCTGGGGCAGAGTTGAGTGATTTAAAATTAATGCACAAAGAATTTCCAGAAATGAGGATTATTCTTTATACTGATTGGGATTATCATTTAGAAGAATCTTTGAGGCAATATGGATCTCCCTATAATAAATACAAAATTTATGGAGTAAACAAACTTATTTTAAGGAAAAATTATCCTGAATCAAGACAAGAAGAATTAGAAGATATTCTAGACATATTGGAGAGTGTATTAAAATGAATAATGGACCAAAGATAAATAGATATTTCAGGGATGGAAAAGATTACATTTCTACAAAGGTCAATGTTAATGTTGAATGCATTGACATGAGGGTTTCAGGTAGAATGGTGAGAATAGCTCAACAACATAGTGGAGATGTCTACGTGGAAAGTGATAATGCAGTAATAGATGTAGATGAAGAAAAAGGAGATTTCATATTTGGCTATAGAATGTCAGACTGCAAAAAAATGTTAGACATGATGGGTTTTACAACAAGAGGCAATAAAGTAAAGATTCTTGCTGAAGGAACTGATGAAAAAACAAAAGGTCTTGTATTGAAGCTTGCATCAATAGTCACTGCTCCAACAAAATATGATGATAGTATATATTTTATTAAATAAATTAAAAGTTAAATATCTTAGAACACAAAATGGTAAAACGATCAAGACCCTGTCCTTATTGTGGAGAGTATGGCACTGGCAGTCCTGGAGAAGGTTGCTGCGGACAGACAACAAGCAACTCTTACTCTAAAAATGAATCAAGTGGCTTACCTGAGATTATTCTTGGAGGTGCATTGCTTTTTACTATTTTAGGAGCTTCAATTGGAAGGATGGCCACAAATAAACTGGAAAAACAAGTTTGTGAAAGGGCTGCACAAGTAGGGGCAGGAATTGGATTTGGATTATATGCGACAGGAGTGGGAACAGCAATTTATTTTTCAGAAAAGAAAAGGAGAGAAAATGAAAGAGAAAAACAAAACAGAAAACAAGACTGAGTTTCAAAAAACAAATCTTAAATGTATAGATTCAGATTGTGGCGGTGATTTATACAGGTTTGGAACAGGGAAAAAGATAGGCTTTGACATAATGTATTTTAAATGTGAGAAATGTGATGACATGACTTATTATTTTTATTATGGAGACACTTATGACAGAGAGATGTTTGAATTATCAGATTATCAAAATTTTCTTAAAAGTGTTGATGTTGAAATCCTCTCAATGAAAAACAGAGAAAGGGAATTAAATGAGAGGGAAAGAGATCTAATTAGAAGAGAACAGCAACTAGAAAATAGGGGAATTAGAGGTTTATTGAAAAGGATTTTTAAGAAAAAGAGTGAAAATAAATACTTTGATTTATATTAATTACAATGGAAAAAACATACTTTGAAAAGTTTTTAGAGAAGCCTTATTGGTATAGAGCTGTTACTTATCTTATATTTGTTATTTTAGTGTGGATTATTGCTGATTGGAAAAATACCAAAACATTAAATTTATCTATTCTTTATATTGACTACCCATTGACGTTTGTATTTATTGGGTTTGCATTATTATTGGCATTTGCTACAAAATCAATATATAAATCTATTTTTGGTAGAACTGTTAATATAAAATAGCAAAGGCAAACATTAAAAATAATAAATTCCATAATAGAATATGAAAGAGAAAACAAAGAGGCTGTTTCCAATATATTTAAGTGCAATAATTCTTGCAGTATTTACAATTTATTTTTTATTGCGAGGAAATCTTGAATTCTTGGTCTATGCTGTTACATTGTTTCCTTTGATGTGGATTATAGCTAGAACAGATAATTTCTTTGATTACAGTCCATTGGCAAAATGGGGATTTGCTGTGTGGATGATAACTCATATGACTGGGGGCAGCTTGTATATTGGAGGAACAAGACTTTATGATAGCATTATAATTAATATTCTTGGAGCACCATTTTACATATTAAGATATGATCAAGTAATTCATGCTTTTTGCTATTTTGTGATAACTTTATTTATTTATTCAATTGTTAAAAAAATGTCTGAAAAGCCTAAGACAAAAAGTGATTCTTTCTTGATTATACTCGTTGCTTTCTTAGCAAGCATGGGTATCAGTGCATTGAATGAAGTGGTTGAACTTATTGCTGTTGCATTTTTTAATTCAGCAGGGGTTGGAGATTATTACAATAATGCATTAGATTTAGTATTCAATGGAATTGGAGCAATAATTGCATTGTTTTTTATGCATAGGAAAGGTTAAAGATAAATCATTCTATTTCTGAAACAATTTCACTTTTAATAGAAATATTTATAAATATATTACAATTATCTATGTGTATGAATATTGGTAAGATAACTAAGAAAGATTTGCTTAGAATAAACCAGGGATTTGGAGGAAATCTAAGAAGCGATTCTAGCTTGGACTTTGCTTTTCATAGATTAGAGAATAAAAAGCTTGGATTTTACAAGAAATTATCATATTTAATAAGAGCTCTA
The DNA here is from genome assembly GCA_014728745.1 of Candidatus Pacearchaeota archaeon. Classification (GTDB taxonomy): domain Archaea; phylum Nanobdellota; class Nanobdellia; order Pacearchaeales; family GW2011-AR1; genus WJLC01. Next base: position 3,931 of record WJLC01000057.1, on the reverse strand, counting down.
CTAGTGGATCATCCATTTTCAGATGGAAACAAGAGAACAGCAGCATTTGTGGCAATTGGCTTTGCCCAAGAGAATAATAAGGAAATTGATAGAGAGTTATTGATTCACCACATTGTCTCAATATCAAAGAACAATATTCATAAAATAAGAAATATAGAATGGAGAATGAAAAATGCAATCAAGTAAAATAAAGAAAATACTAAAAGAATACAAGGATGTTTTTAAGGCATTGGAGGAGTATGACAAGACTCATGAACTTCCAACACAAAGAAAGAGAATAGATGTGACTTTATCAGTGGAAACTATCAATAAATTAAAGAAAATAAAGAATAAAACAGGCAAGCCAATATCAAGGATAATTGAGGAAAGTGTTGTTGATTAAGACAAGGGAATAGCAAGGGTTAAAAACAAGTCTTGCTTAATTATTTCATGGTTATGAAAAGAGAAGAGAAAAAAGCTTACAAAAAATTCTTTCTAATGCTTGGTGTCTCTTTTCTTATAATGTACTTTGCTATGTTTCTCAATGTATTTTCAATCAATCACATTTACTTTAGTCTTACAAGAGTTTATATGGCATTGTTAATGGTGGCTCCAATGTCTTTGTCTATGATGTTTTTCATGAGAAAAATGTATAAAAACAAAAAACTGAACAGGATTATAATCATAACAAGTATTGCTGTGTTTGTTTTGGCATTATTTTTCTTAAGATCTCAAATACTAATAAGCGACGAACAATACATGAAAGCAATGATTCCTCACCATTCATCTGCAATACTGACAAGCAATTATGCAGATATTCAGGATCCTGAAGTGCAAAAGCTTGCAAAAGATATTATTGATGCTCAGGAAAGAGAGATTGAATTAATGGAAAATATCTTGGAAGGGTTGCATAAAGAATGAAAAAGAAAAAAGCAATATTTGCTGGAGGATGCTTTTGGCATATTCAAGAAGAATTTGACAAGGTTCCTGGAGTGATTAAAACAACTGTTGGGTATACTGGAGGAACAAAGAAAAAGCCAACATATGAAGAAGTTTCTTCTAAAAAAACTGGACATGCAGAGGCAATTGAAATTATTTATGATGCAGACAAAGTAAGTTATGGTGAACTATTGGCTAAATTCTTTAGCATTCATAATCCAACAACAAAGAACAGGCAAGGGTTTGATATTGGTACTAATTATAGAAGTGCTATATTTTATATTAATGATGGACAGAAAAAACTTGCAAAAGCAACAATAAAAAAATATCAGGAAAGTTTTGAAAAGCCAATTGTTACTGAAATAGTTCCTGCTACTAGATTTTATCCAGCTGAAGAGCATCATCAAAAATATAATGAAAAAAGAGGCAAGACTTGTAAGATATAAGATGGCAGGAAAAAAGAAAAAACTAACTAAACTACAAAAAGAAGTAATGGAAGAAGGTGGAACTGAAAAGGCGTTTACTGGAAAGTATGTTAAGCATAAGGGAGAAGGAGATTTTGTTTGTGCAAAGTGTGGAAATCCATTATTTAAGAGTGATGTTAAATTTGATTCTGGAACGGGTTGGCCTAGTTTTTATGATGCAATTCCAGGGAGTGTTAAATTCAAAACTGATTTTAAGATGATTGTTCCTAGAAAAGAAGTTGTTTGTGCAAAGTGCGGAGCACATCTCGGGCATGTTTTTAAAGATGCTCCTCAAACCCCTACTGGAAAAAGGTTTTGCATTAATTCCTGTGCATTAGATTTTAAAAAAGGAAGAGATAAGAAAAAATGAAAATTGGAATTGTTATTTTTATCATAGTTATTGGGGTATTGGGAATCATCACATACAGCACATTCAAGCCAGATGCAATTGAATTGCAAGGAGTAGAGGTTCAGGATTATCAAGGAGAAAGACTTGACTCAGTAAACGATTTTAGAGAGAATTCAATTAAAGGTCCTCAGTATATTGATATAGAAGATTATGATTTAGAAATATTTGGGTTAGTAGATAATACAAAAGTATTATCTTATGATGATGTTTTAGATAAGCAGGCATATGAAAAAGTTGTGCAATTGAATTGTGTGGAAGGTTGGAGTGCTAAGATTTTATGGAAAGGTGTTTTAGTTAGAGATGTTCTTGATGAAGTTAATATCTCTGATTATGCTAATACAATTATATTTTATGCTTATGATGGATATTCAACTGCATTTCCTTTAGATTATTTTTATAACAATGATATAATCCTTGCATATGAGATGAATGGTGTAACTCTTCCTGCAGAAAGAGGATTTCCATTCCAACTTGTAGCAGAAGATAGATGGGGTTACAAATGGATTAAATGGATTACAGATATTGAAATATCAAGCAATGAAAGTTATGAAGGCTTTTGGGAGAGCAGAGGATACTCAAACACAGGAAATTTAAATGAGAGTTTCTTTAAATAAAAATGAATATGTATAAAACAAACAAGTTCGTGCAATGGATTTTATTAGTTGTAGTTGTGCTCTACATTATCTCAGGTTTAGGGATAACTAGATATCAAATAATTGAGCCACTAACTTTTGGATTATTAACTAAAGCACTTGCATTTAAGATGCATTCTTGGTTGCTTATACCTTTTTTGATTTTAATTATAATGCATATATTTCCTGCAATAAAAAGAAAAAGTAAGAAAGAAAAGAAAAAATAAAAGATTAGTATTCTATTTCATAACCTGCAACGCTCCAGCCACCAAAGTGACTTTCTAATCTATAAACAGTTGTAAAGCCAGCATCAATTAGTGCTTGTGCTCCATTTCTAGATGGTCCATCTGCATGACAATAGACTAAGTATTCATTGTTGGGATTAAGCTCTCCTGAAGATATTGCAGTTTGCAATGCGCTTGAAGGATAGTAATTTACTGCTCTTGGTAAATGTCCTTCTGCCCAGTATGGAGAAACATCAATTACTATTAAAGCAGGATTATTCTCAATAAGATCCTTTGCTTCTGCAGCACTTACATCCATGTAAGTTATTACTCCTGTTTCATCAGATACAACTGGTTCAGTGCTAGTTGGATATAATGCATATACTGTTAATGCAACAACTACTACTAAAAGAACTACTCCTAAAATTTGTTTTTGTTTCATTTTACCTCCTTTTTGTAATAGAATTATAGAGAAAAGAGTTTATATAATGATGTTAAAAGATGGTAGCAATTGTTAAATCAACTAATTAATACTTTCATACTTACCTCATACTTTCTTAACTTACTTATTAGTATTAATTCCAAACCAGTCATAAGGAAGGCATCTTGCTCTAAGAGCAGTAAATATCAATATAACTGCCACCACGTACAATGCCCACATCCAAAATCCTTGGACATAAGTGTAAGCAATGTAAGCTAATGCAATTGCCAGAATTACTCTTATGAATCTATCTAAAGGCCCTAAATTCTTTTTATCTCTTTTTGCCATGACAAGAATAAGAATAAATTGTTTATATATTTAATTGAAATGGTTGAATCGTAAGGGTAAGGATTAAAAACCTTTTATCCATATAATATATAATTAAGATGAATAAAAAAAGAGTTATTCCTATTGCTTTGGTAGTATTAATCAGCCTTAGTGTTTTTGTGTCAGCATATATGACTGAATCTGATTACGGTCCTTATGATGTTGAAATAAAACTGCAAGAAGGATGGAATATTGTAGCAGGAACTATTCTTGAAGATGGAATATCTGCAAATAGTGAAATTCAACTAAATGATATTGAAGTTATGTGGTATTATTCTCCTTTACAAAAGAAATACATAAGAACATATCCTGATGCAGACTGGGAGGGAATAAACCAGGATGATGAGGATTTTGCCTTAACTAATGCAATGTGGATTTATTCAAACAAGGCAGGAACAATCAAATACGATACTTTTGAAGATTATCCTCCTTTAAATTTAAGACAATTATATTCTGGATGGAATTTTGTTACAATT
>WJLC01000005.1 GCA_014728745.1 Candidatus Pacearchaeota archaeon | reverse complement strand
TCGCATTTAATATATTTCCTTTCCCATATAATTTTACATCAATTCTATTTGATTGATCTAGTCCAGATATAACAACATTTTTTAAATTAAATGTAGATGTTGAAGAGACATTAATATGATAAGTTGTTGAAGCACCAACAAGAGTTAGATTACTATCATTCAAAACAAACTCTGCGCCAGGTTCAATACTAATATTACTTTGATTAAGGATTAAATTCTCTCCAATGCAAAAGGAACCATTTTCCACAGTTACATACCACGTTCTATTACTTCCAGCATAAGTGCAGTTATCACTCCCCTGAACAACCTCAATTGTTTTTGATTCAATCAGTGTTTCAAAATCACTTGAATTGCAGGTTATATTATAATCATAAAAACCAGTATTATTGTAGTTTCTTGAATAAGTATAGATTTTTTCACTGATATTATATGTCATATTTGCAGACAAATCATTAAAAGCAATAGTGCAATTGCTATTACTTATTACAGAATTATTTGTTTTATTTGTATAGTTTGCATAAAATGTTATATTGTAATTTGTTCTTGGGTAAGGAGTAGACAAGTCTCCAGTCTCTAGTTTAGAGAGAAGAACAGCCTTTTTTGCATCAACTCTTGGGAAAGTAAGATTATTTGCAGGATCAGTTATATTCTTCCCAGTATTTTTCATTCTATCCCTTACTTCTTGAGAAGTTATATTTATTCCAGCAAGCTTTGCATCCTGGTAGATTAATGCAGCAACTCCTGCAACATGTGGAGTAGCCATTGATGTTCCTGTGTTAGAATCAAATTGATTATTGAATACAGTTGATTTTATGTTTTCTCCTGGAGCAAGCAAATCCAATATTTCATCTGTATTAGTATTAATAAATATTTCATCTGAATTAGTTGTAGCTCCAACAGAGGTTATGTTAGGAACACATGCAGGCCAGGTAATCCCATTACTTGCACCATTATTTCCTGATGCTGCTAAGATTAAAATATTTTTTGCAAGAGCATTATTTACAGCATTATTCCACTCACTATCACCACATTCTGAAGAATATGTTTTTTCACTTCCAAGACTCATACTTATAACACTAATATTATACTTTGAAGAATTACTTATACACCAATCTACTCCTTTGATCACATTATCTGTACGGCATCCTCCAGCAGAATTGCAAGCTTTTATAGCAACGATATTTGCTTCAGGAGCAACACCGGTATAAGTTGTATCATTAGAAGCCATTATCCCTGCAACATGGGTCCCATGACCTTCATCATCCATATAATTTGAATCATTGTTTACATAATTCCACCCACTTATGACTCTTCCACTTAGTGCAGGATGAGTATAATCAACACCAGTATCAATAACACAAATAGTTTGATTCTTGCCTTTTAAATTGTTATTTTTAAATTGGGTTTCATGAATATAATCAGCATTAATTAAAGGAACACTTTCATCTAAGAAAATATGTAATACTTCATTGTAATAAATTCCATCTACATCTGAATTAAATCTTAATTTGTTTAAATCATTTTTACTAATTCTTCCAGAAAATCCATTAAAAGAATTATATCTGTATTTTACTTCGAAATCAGGATAAGAGTTAATAACTGAAGATTGAATGCTTTTTCTTGAAGAAATCGCTGTCGCTGAAGTCACATCCCTCTCTTCAGGCTCTTTTAACATTACTATCACTTCCACCTTTTCATCTTTATCTTCAAAAGCATCAACGATCCTTGAATCTACTTTTGGATCCTCTCTCATTGCATCATCTCCCAAAGTTGCCAAACCTGTAAGCCATCCCCCAATACAAAATATCATAAGCATAACAGCAAGAAAAATCATTACCTTGTTAGCGGTTTTATGACGGATCATTTTAACATCCTCTTAAGTTTATTTTTTAGAAATTTATCGAGAACTTCTGATAATTCCTTCCCAACCCTAATATTTTTCAGCTTGCAGTAAGCAATAAACTTCCTCCAAGTGTCTTCATCAACATCTTTTATTAATTTATTCTTCCTTGCCATAGTTTAACCAGATAAACATGTTAAACTATATAAATGTTTCTTTTGATAGAAATCTTATTAAGCCTTTTGTAAAATAATTATGAGCAAGAAGGACCATTAGAGAAATTAACATCATTACAGTTGCAATGAACATGTTGGAAAAATTCTCTCATGCTATTGTTGTATTCTTCTGCATTTGTTGGTTTAACAATATTCACATATGGTCTTCCACTACAATCAGAAGTAATATCGTTCACACTTTTTATTTGTGCATTAGAATAATTAAATCCATCATTTAATCCAATATATTCATCTCCTACAAGATATTGTAAATTCCATCTATCCCAATAAGCATTGATTATTGGCGAGATATTATATTGATAATTAGTACGGAAAGTACTATTACCAGACAACGAGCATAATTTATACCAGTACATTGAAATATTATTCGCCTCCTCTTCACTAATATAAATTGTTATGTTTTTTGTTTCACTTGTTGGGTTTCCGGCTTTATCAAGCACAGTAAAACGAGCAGTTTTAGGTCCACTTTCATTGTAGGTTAAATTAATCCTTTTTGTTCCTCCAGTTATATTTTTTTCTGAAATATCATCATTATCTATGTCAACTAATACTTTCAATGTGTCATTAGTATCTGAGAGCACTCCTAATTCAAGTTCTCTTACTGTCCCATTCATTGGAGTATCTGACGCAATAACTCTAATACCGATTGATTCTCCAGGAAAACCAGCGAATACATGCCCTCTTGTGGAATTAGTTACTTCTAATTTAGGAGGTGTTGTATCCTCAATAACAAAGAAATTTCCAATCTTATGATATCTGCTATTATTGTTCCACATAATATGTATGTCGTGCTTGCCGTTTTTTGCTGTGCTGTAATTGCAAGGAATTTCAAACTCAAATTCTTTGTAAACCTTAGAGTTATTATTCGGAATTACTAGGGATTCATCTTCATTAGTTATACTTCCTGCATAGACAATATCTCCGTTAACGCCTTGCTTGTCTGTATGGTCTTCTATCATGAATGTTATTGTTTCATTTGTATCTCTTTTGTTAATCCCAAACATTACAAATTTAATCTTATCACCACAAACATATTTATTCCCTTTTCCGTATTTTCCATAAAACAATATATGCCCTTCTGCATTGAATTTTCCATTTTCATTGCCTTCACCAGTATCATTTTCATAAATCTCCTGGTTTTCTTCTCCAAAATCACATTCACTGTCATTGTAGTCAAGCCAGTTTACAATTCCATCATTATCACAATCATTATCATTAACCTCCTGGTTTGAGCTATTCCCTGTGCTTGCATTAACAATATCAACTAACACAACAGC
>WJLC01000004.1 GCA_014728745.1 Candidatus Pacearchaeota archaeon | reverse complement strand
TTTTCCAGAGCCCATCCAGATGTAACTGCTTTCGCCTGTCCTTCTGTGCTTATTCTTTAATATATAGACCGCTGATATTGCAACCCATATTATCGCCAATATTGCCAATGCTTCAATCATAATAATCTCCTCCTGATTATTCTTTGCTTAATGTAATCTCTATTGTGGAAACCCTTATTTGTTTTCCTTCTTTGTTTTCAAATTCTTCTGAGTCAATGTCTATATTTGTTACTTCCACTGTGTTTTCTAGGAATCTTTTTGCAGCAACCTCTGCTACATCAACTGCTCTAGAAATAAACTTTCCTCTTGCTTTTATGATCACTTCGTCTGCGTTCTTTGTAGTGAACTGCATTACAACACCTGTAACATAGTTCATGAAAGGTTTTCCTCCCACAAAGATTGAGTTGTCGTTGTCTGTCTTCTTCTTTTCTTTAGGTTTCTTTTCTTCTGGCATTTGTTTCACCTCGTATTTACTCGTGCTTTTGTTTTACTAGTCTAGTCACATAACCTGCGATAACGTTTCTTATCTTCTTGCTTGGAACGTCTGCAAGGCTTTCAACTAATTGCTTGTTTTCTTCAAAATCTGGTTTAAACTCTTCTTTGTGCTGTTTAAACAGCTTCAGTGAAATTCTCTTGATTAATTTTGTCTTTATTCTTCCCATTGTAATTTACCCTTTATTAGTGGTTTAATAATAAACAATTGGTTTATAAAGGTATCGAAAATGTTTCATTTTCAGGCCTTGATATATTTAAGGTTCTGTATTGATTTTAAATGGGCCCATATTTTAATGAATCAGAAAAAGATTTTCTTAAACTGCGAATATGCATTTCTTCCTGACCTATGATCAGTAGGGGTTTTTGATATTGATGTGAACGCATTTCCAAAAGAAACCTTGTAATGTTTGCCGTCTGAAGATATCTCAAATCCCATCTTTTTTAATCTTGATCTTCCATTGCTGTCAAGGGTTCCTTCTTTTAATATCTCTTTTACCTCTTTAAGAAGCCTGGATCTTATATTTTCTTCTTTTTCTATCTGGTTGTTGCTGATTATGTCTTCAAGCAGCTTTGCTTTTCTAGAATTGTTCATTATCTTTCTAGGTATATTGTTTAGTGATCTCTTTGCTGCAGTAATTAGAAAATATTTCATCTCATTTGAATACAATTCTTCAACTACTGGGCTGTTCAAATAATTTCCTGAAGCTCCTCCTCTCATCCTTTTTGTTTCTGACTCCAGAAAACTGATTCTGCTTTCTGCCTCCATAAGCTGCTTTTCCTTTATCTCCAGCTCTTCTTTGTAAATTTCTTTTTCTGTCTCTGTTTCTGAGATAAGCTCTTCAAGCACTTCATCATCACCTTTTCTTTTTTCTACTAGTGTCTGTATCTTTTTCTTGTTGTTTATACTCTGGATATTTTCCAGAGTGAGTTCAAGAGGTATCCTTTTCAGCCTTGTTTTTTCGAGAAGGGAATTTCTAATTTTTGGTATTGCACCCTTTTCTTCTCTCAATACTTTTGGAAGCCAGAATTGTCTTCCTCCGTCATCAGGCCAGTATATGCCGACTGCTCCGTCAAACACATTTTCACTGTTCATGCTGTCTTTCAGCCTGAATGAATATTTTCTTGAAGGCTCCACCATAACATGAGATATTCCTGCTAAGGATTTAGAAAGAGAATATGGGTTTATCAGGCACAAGTTTTGATCATCTCTGCTTATATAGGTTATAGGAAGCACGTTCCCACTATGACCTTTTAATATATCTGCTACAAAGTGTTCTGATCCTTCTTCCTCCCCTATATTGTGAGGTCTGTCTTTGACTTCGAGATTGCCGTCTATACCTCCACCTATATCCCTTATTATCTTTTCAACAACATAAGGCTTGTTTACTCTTGGTTCTTTTGCACCCATTTTTAGTGTTTCATAGTTTACAACAATCGAAACAAGAAACTTTCCTTTGGTTTTAACTCCTACTATATTTGTTTTCCAGCTGTGATTTTTATTGGGTGCTGTAAATGATATCCCCAGATAATTAGAAGGTTCTTTTTTTGCCCTGTATATCTCAAAAGAATTTTTTCCTATCATCAGTTTTTCTTCATTCTGGCTGAGATTCTTTAATCTATCTGTAAGTTCTTCTGTAAATTGATCTCTATAATGAGGACTATAGAATATCCATTGTTTACTTGCTTTTAACAGATCATCCATATCTGAACTTTTATCAATTGGAAATGATGTTGCGAATAATTTCATCTTGATATTCCTTATCTAAACAGAACTCTTTACAAAATATTATAAATAATGGTTTATAAACCTGGTGTTTTTTTAGTCAAAACAAACTCCCAGATTAAGAAATTGTTTAATGAATAATTTATTTATTTTAAGTTTTTAGGAGTTACCTCTATTAAACTGTATTTTTTATCAGGGTATTTTTTATTCCATTGTTCTATATTGTCCTTGAAGTTGTGTTTAGATCCATAAACAGTCAAAGCAAAAGGATTGTTTTCTTCTGCTGCTATATTTAACAGGGCATTTTCCACATTAGATCAAATAATTTCCTCTCTGTATCAGCTGTTTTCTTGTTTTCAACTATAACTCCTATGGAGTTTTCTTTTTCAAATGTCAATGTTGCTGTCTTGTTTCCATAGATTATCTTTGTTGTAGGCAGTCTTTGATCTATGAATCTTAGATCAACATATTTTTTGGGGTTCTTTTTTTTATAGTTTCTCATCCTTTTGCAGTCTAATGTGATGACTTTGGAAAACATGTTTAATTTTCTCTTTTTTGTTATGAAATGAGGAAAATAAAAAGGTAAAGCGTCCATAAAATTAGGATCTGCTATAAACCACGTCTCTTTTTTCTCTTTTAATATATCCTCCATGACTGTTTTTAATCCAGCAATACCTTCATATAATTCTATTTTTGGCTTTTCTCTTGTTATCTTTTTCAGCGCCTCTAGTTCTGGAAGGATTTCCTTAACTTTCTGCTCTTTTACTTCCAAATCTCCTAATAATTTTTGAGGGTTTGCTGCTTCAAAGTATTTTACACTTGATTTGATTACATAACTGACTAATCCTTTTTCTTTCAAATATTTAAGAACATCATAGCAAGTTACCCTATTTAACTGCGATTTCTTTGCTATTGGATTTACAGGAGACTGACCAAGCTCAAGCAAAGCTAAATAAACCTTTATTTCCTTGTCTGTCAAGTTCAATTCCTTCAATACTTCTTCTTTAGTTGGCATAATAGGAATATTAGTATAAGAAGTTTATAAACCTTTCTATTTTGTAGTAGATTATCTACAACAAAGATTAATAAGGCTACCTATTCTAACTAATAAGTGATGATTGGAGGTAAAAAATGGCAAAAATATGTATCATAGAAGATAATGAAAGAGACCTTATTGAAAGGTACTCTAAGATAGCAAGAACGCCTAATGATGTTCATGTAATATTAGATGACATAATCCTTTTTGATTATGGTGCAAAAAGAGATATAGAAGGGGCAAAAAGAAGAGTAAATAAACATCTCTCTGAAGCGGGTTTTAACATCAATAACTTATCTTATGATCTTGAAAATCCTCCAACTGATGCAGATGTTTATTTTTGTGATGGTCTTAAAGGTTTTTGCTTTAATTTAGCGGATAAATTAGGCAAAGAAAGGGTTTACATTTATAGTGATAGTCTTAGAGTTTTAGAACAAGCTAAAAAGGAAGGCTACAATTTAGTAAAAGGAGTATTAGAGGATATGATTAATAATTTTAAGGAGAGATGATGAGAATGAAACTAAAAATACTTAATTCAAATGAAAAGAAAGGTTCAGAAAAGACATTAAGTGAAATCTGTAGTCTGGACAATATTTACTCAATATTAGCTGAGAAAAATCTTGCTCCAAGAACAGACTTAAAGTTTCTAAAAAATTTAAATGATTATAGATCTGGAAGAATCTTAGATGGCGATGATGCAAAAAGTTTAGCATATCCAAACAAGAGAGGAATTGTAAAGAAAATCCTTAAACAAGCAATTTATTATAGAGATCACAAGGAATGGACAAACTATATTAATGGAAAATATTGCAACAATCAAGAAATCGCAAAAATGGCAAAAGATTTGCTTAAACAAGAGGGAAGTGAATTATTCACAAATTATCAAACAAATTTTTTAGTTAAAACAGCCTCTTCTGATTATGAGATTTTTTCAGCAAAACAAGCAGCATATTTAGAGTCAATAAACAATTTTTTTAATGATGTTATTAGTCCTCATGTTAGAAAAGAAGCATTCAATATTGGGGCATATTCTAAAAATACTGAAGAAAAAGATGATGTTTATAGATTAATAAAATTTGCAATTCACGGGAAAATGATTGGTGCTACTCCTAAGGACTTTGCAGAGCAAATTAGAGAAAAGTATTATGATGATTCTAAAGGACTTAATTCACTAAGAGAAAAACTTGTTGATAAATACAGATGTCCTCAAATCGTAGAAAAAAGATTTGGAAAGATTATAACTGATTTAGAGGGTTTTTATGAAAAGACAGTATAGAGATAGTTAAATATTTAAGTTAATTAAATTATTAATAAATAAAGAGGTTAAAAAAAGAAAAAATGGCAACATTAATCATATTGGGCGGATTACCAGGAGTAGGCAAAACTTATACCTGTAAGATAATACAGAAAAAAGTAAAATCTAAATTTTTTGATTCTGATGATTTTGCAAAACATTCCCCTTTATTTAAACAAGTGGATGTTAATAAAATCAGCAAAGCTGATTTTGATAAGATAAGATTTGAGTTCTATAAGCATAAGGTAGCAGCTATTGAGGCTTTATTAAAGAAGCATAATGTTGTTGTAATGGACGCTGTATTTGACAAAGATCCTATGAGAAAATTGTTCTATAATATGATCCAAAATATCAATGGCAAATTAATTATCGTAGAAGTTATAGCTCCTGATGAGATAGTAAGGAACAGGATTCTCTCAGACCTTTCAAAGACAAGGCCAGGAGCAAATCCTAAGGACAGGTTAAAAGTTTACGAAATGATGAGAAAAGACTGGCAAAGAATTAAAATACCCATCCTTAAAAGAGGATTTATCAAGCATTATAAATTAGATTCCAGCAAGAATGTTGATACTCAAGTTGATAGAATTTTATTGAGAGAAAATTTGATTTAAATATAATTTTTATTCAAAACCTTCAGGCCCAATCGTCTGCAGAATATGTTTAATTTTATTTATTGTTTTCTGCTGAGATTTCTTGTCTGACATCCTGACAAATCTTAAAAGCAGGTCAACAAGATCTTCTTTTTTCAGACATCTTATCTTGAATCCATCTGTTATAAAATAAAAACGGAATTTTTTGTATTTTAATTCTTTGATGACAATCCCTCCAACTATACTCAGGAGTTTTCCTTTTTT
>WJLC01000056.1 GCA_014728745.1 Candidatus Pacearchaeota archaeon | reverse complement strand
TCTGCAATAATGGGCTTTACTCCACTTGCTTCGTTTATTTTTCTTATTTCTTCAAGGTTGTTAAATGCTTGTTCTCTGGTTATGCTTGTATTAAGTTCAAGTTGAGCGTCAGCTAAAACAGACCAATCATAATCCCACCTTGTGAATTGATTTCCATATTTTTGTTTTAGAACAGGGTTACTTGGTAATTTTTGCTGAATTAGATGATACCCTAAGCATCCTGGAAGAGGTATAAATCTGTCCGCATAACTATTCTGGCTAATTCCTTCTTGTGCAAGTTTTCTTATTAGACTAACAGTATCTTTTGCTGTCTGAGGAGTTTCTCCAATCATGCCAATAATAAATGCACCATCATAAGAAATTCCTCTTTCTTTGCATAATCTTCCTGCTTCTAAAATTCTTTCATCTGAAATTGGTTTTCCATTTGCTTTTCTAATATGGGAGTTTCCTGATTCAATACCTACTAAAGCAGATTTTACACCTATTCTCTGAGCTAAATCTAATCTTTGAGGTGTTAATTCTGATACTCTGGCATAAACATGCAATCCTAACCCTAGCTCACCTTTTTTCTCAAATTGTTCTGCTAAGCCTTTGAGAAGGCCAGGGCTTGCAAAAAAAGTATCGTCATTAATGTTTATTTGTTCTGCTCCTTGTTCTTTAAGGAATTTTAGATGATTATAGGCTTGTTCGGGTGTAACTGATCTTATTGAACCAGTTCTTCTTCTTGTACAAAACGAACAACCACTTAGTTCATCCTCTCCCATTCTATTTGGACAGCCATCGGTAAAGTAGGCAGAAGCACGATTATGACCAAAGAATCTTTGAGTATATTCAAAATAGCTTTGCCAATCAAAACCATTTACTTGACCTTCGAAATTCAAGTCTTCATAATCTGTTAATTCTGCTGGGGTTCTTCTTACTTGTCCATCTTCAAAATAGACTAAATTAGGAATATCCTCTAAAGATTTACCTAGAACTAAACCTTGAATTGCAGGTTCACCATCTCCAGAACAAGCTATAATTCTTGAATCTGCAAAAGATTTTACAAAATTTTCTGCTGTAGGGATTACTGCCTGTCCTCCTACAAGAATTTTTTCAATTCCACTATCAAAAATCCCCTTAATTAATGCTACTGTTTGATCAATGCTCCCCATATTATAACTAATTCCTGCAATTTGAGTCTTCTCAGGTAATTTTGACATGACTTCTCTAACAGTTGGATAATGTTGACCATCAATAAAATATTCATTTGCTCCTGCTGATTTTGCAGCATAAGCTACTCTAACACAGCCAAGGGGTGGCGAAGCTCCATTTTCTCCCTCATGGTCTAACCTATCTGGAGCGTTTATTATTGTTACATTCTCAAGTGTCATATGATAGTAGTAAATTACCTAAATAAAAATGTTTGTTGTTCCATTTAGAACGATAACTTTATATACTTCCAGATTATTCTAAATATATGAATACCGAACCTTTAGGAAAATTAGGTTTACAAGAAGCAGAAATAAAGATTTACATGGCTTTGCTTAAGAAAGGATTAAGCACAGCAACACAAATTTCTCAATATACGGCATTAAATAGGAGTCATATTTATGATAAATTAGATATTCTTTTAGAAAAAGGTTTAATCTCTTTTGTTATCAAAAATAATGTAAAATATTTCAAAGCAAGTGATCCTGAAAAAATCCTTGATTATATTAAAGAGATTCAAACAAATATTCAAGATATAATTCCGGATTTAAATCAAATTAAGAATGTTTCAAAACCAAAAACAGTAGTTGAATTATATCAAGGAAAAGAAGGCATGAAAACAGTTCTCAAGGATGTTATTAGAGAAGGCAAGAATTTTTCTGTCTTTGGTGAAGAGGGACAATTTCAAGAAACACTGCCTGTTTATATTCATCAATTCTTGAGAGATGTTAAACATAATCAGATTAAAGAGAGATTATTAAGTAAGGAAGAAAAAAGAGGAAAGCTTATTTTAACTGAAGAAAACACAGAAGTGAGACATTTGCCAGATAATTTTTTTTCTCCTGTTACGATGGTTGTTTATGGGGATAAAATTGCTATTTTTATATGGGCAGAACCACAATTTGTAGTTTTAATTAAAGATGATGGTGTAGCTAAAGCATTTAATTCTTATTTTAATGTTCTTTGGGAAATTGCGAAATAATAAATCTCAAAATCTTTGATTTTGACTATCTGTTTTTCTGAAAGAAAAACTGCGAGTCTCAGGGGGTGGAAAAAATTTCTATAAATCTCTTTTTCAAAGAAAAAGACTAAATATCACGAAGTGATGCGACAACTCCTCACTAATAAGGGCGGGTGGTTGGGGGATGGCTAAAGGGCGATTTTACTATCTTTCTTTTTACTAAACTCTTAAGGCGAATTCTCAATTGAAACTAACATCGGGATTAAGAGAAGTTCGCAAAGCGAATTTGGACGGAGCCTGCAAGGCGGAGTCTCTTAATCGCTGTTATACGTTTTTTCTGCAAGAAAAAATGCCGACTGAAAGGAGGCACAGTATGACACAGGACACCCTTTGTAATATATT
>WJLC01000055.1 GCA_014728745.1 Candidatus Pacearchaeota archaeon | reverse complement strand
GCAAGAATCCATCAATTAGAAAAAATTGGCTGGATAAGTATGCTCAAAAGAAAGGTTTTAATGGTTATTCAGAATACAGAGATTCAATCGCAATTCAAAACGGTTTTAATAGCTGGGACCAATATAAAAAATTATTTATTAAAAATACTAAAAAAATAATAAGAAATAGAGCAGGAATTTCTAAGTCAGAAGCAATGGCAGTATTAGAAAATAAAGAAAGAATATTAAAAATATACAATCAAGGAGGAAATAATTGAAATTAATTAAGTCAAAATGTTATATATAATAGGTTTAGGGTTAAATGCAGACGGAATCTCAAAATTTGGATTGCAAGTTGTGAAAAAGTGCAAAAGAGTTTATCTTGAGAATTATACAGTTAATTTTCCTTATGCGCTTAAGGAATTAAAATTTGTCTTAAAGAAAAAGCTCATACCTGCAGATAGAGACAAGGTAGAGGGATTAAGTATTGTTGATGAGGCTAAGAAAATGGATGTTGCCCTGTTAGTTTATGGCTCTCCCTTGACTGCAACCACTCACATAACTCTCTTAGAAGAAGCAAGAAAAAGCAAAGTTAGGACAAAAGTAATTTACAATGCCTCTGTATTAGATGCAGTTGCAGAAACAGGGTTGCAATCATACAAATTTGGAAAGGTTGCAAGCATGCCTGCTTGGAATCCTAAAAAAGGTTATAAACCAGACAGCTTTATGAAATTAGTTCAGGAAAATATGTCAATGCGAGCGCATAGTCTTATTTTAGTTGATCCTGGCTTAGATTTTAAAGATGCATTAAAACAACTCAAGGCATCTGCAAAAAAACACAAAATAAAACTAGACAGGATTGTATTGTGCCAGCAATTAGGAACAAGAAACAGCAAGATACAATACAGAAAAATAAAGGGTTTTGAAGAATTTTCTGGAGTTAAGGAGCCCTATTGTATAATAATCCCAAGTAAGCTTCACTTCATGGAAAAAGAAGTTTTAGAAAATTTTGAATAATTGAATCTTTTGATTGGAATAAAATTTAAATACCTGGTTTCTATTATTAATTTAATGGCTATGAATATCCAAAACAGAATTGGAATTGAAAACATTTCTATTATAGCTATTATTATCTAAAAAGCAGACTCTATTCTTACGGGTTTGCAGGAAATTCAATGACTAGAGATATAACTGCAAAACATATAAAGGAACTGAATGATGATTCTAGCAGGCTTGCCAAAGTTGCGCATGAATTTTATGATGTATCATTTAGAAAGTCAGATATTGGTGAGACACCTTCAGAAAGAACCAAAAGAGTTCTGGAATATTTTGAAAAATTAGATAAAGAAGAAAAAGAATTCATAGAATATCAATTCAGTTCAGTGTTGGGGTATTTAAGGCAAGAGTGTTTTGAATAAATTTAAAAGGTAAAAAAAATACATAGGATAAAGAACAAGGACAAAGAGAATAACAGAGAGATATAATAATAATAATAATAATAATAATAATAATAAAATGTACAAAATTAAAAAAGTTGAAGAAGAAGCAAGAAAAGTATGGAAAAAATACAATAAAGAGATTGAAAAGGCAGTACAAAACAATCCTAAAAAGCCATTGTTTTCTTTTTTAGAAGGACCACCAACTGCAAATGCTCCTCCTGCGCTGCATCATCTTGAAGGAAGAACATTCAAGGATTTAATTTGTAAATTCAAATACATGCAGGGTTTTAGTGTTCCTAGAAAAGGTGGATGGGACTGCCACGGGCTTCCGGTTGAGGTTCAAATAGAAAAGAAACTGGATTTGAAAGATAAAAAAGCAATTATTGATTATGGTGTTGACAAGTTCATAAAAAAAGCTAGAGATAGTGTATGGAGTAATATAGATGAATGGAACAAATCAACTAAGCAATTAGCATACTGGGTTGACTTAAAAAATCCTTATGTTACTTTGGAAAACGAATACATTGAGAGTGTGTGGTGGAGCCTGAAAGAGCTTTACAAGAAAAAAATGCTTTATGAAGGGCACAAGGTTGTTCCTTTTTGCCCAAGATGCGGAACACCTTTATCAAGTCATGAAGTTGCACAGGGCTACAAAGACATTACAGAAGAATCTGTTTATATAGCGTTTAAATTAAAAAACAAAAAAGGCGAATACATTCTTGCATGGACTACAACCCCATGGACACTTCCAGGAAATGTTGCACTGGCAGTTGGGAAAGATATTGATTATGTTAAAGTGGAATTGCCAGACAAGGACAAGATAATCATAGGAAAGGAAAGACTAGATGCATTAGAGGGAATGGATTACAAAATTGTGGAGAAAATGAAAGGTAAAGATCTTGTTGGATTGGAATACGAGCCATTATATGATATTAAGGAAACCCAAAATGAAAAATCTCACAAAGTTATTCCTGCTGATTTTGTTACAACAGAAGATGGGACTGGAATTGTGCATACAGCAGTGATGTATGGGGAAGATGATTACAGAGTTGGAAAGAAAATTGGATTGCCTGCAGTTCATACAGTTGGAGAAGATGGAAAATTCCTTGATATAACCCCTAAGTTCTTGAGAGGTAGGTTTGTAAAAGAAGCTGAAAAAGATATTAAAAAAGATTTGAAAAAAAGACACCTTCTTGTTAAAACAGAGAAAACAACACACACTTATCCTTTTTGCTGGAGATGTGATTCTCCATTGCTTTACTACGGAATTGATTCATGGTTCATCAAAGTGAGCAAAGTGAGAGACAAGCTTTTGAAATTAAACAATAAGATTAATTGGGTTCCTGATCATCTGAAAGAAGGAAGATTTGGAAAATGGCTTGAAGGTGCAAAAGACTGGGCGCTTTCAAGGTTTAAATTTTGGGGTACTCCTCTTCCTGTTTGGAAATGCGGGTCTGAATCTTGTGGAAAAGTCAAAGTTATTGGAAGTATTAAAGAGCTTAAGAATTCAGCTATAAAAATACCTAAAGGAGATATTGATTTGCATAAGCCCTGGATTGATAAGATAAAAATCAAATGTGAGTGTGGAGATAATATGGAAAGAATTCCGGATGTTATTGATTGTTGGTATGACTCTGGGAGCGCAAGCTTTGCTCAATTTCACTATCCTTTTGAAAACAAAGAAAAGTTTGAAAAGAGATTTCCTTATGACTTTATTGCAGAGGGAATTGACCAAACAAGAGGTTGGTTTTACACTCTTCATGTTCTTGGAACCTTACTTTTCAACAAGCCAGCATACAAGAATGTTATTTCAATGGGTCATGTTGTTGATGAAAATGGAGAAAAAATGTCAAAGAGTAAGGGCAACATAATTGTTCCTTCAGAAATTATTGAAAAGGCAGGAGTAGATGCTGTTAGACTACAGTTTTGCACAAGCAATGTTGGAAGTTCAAAAAGATTTTCTTTTGATTTAATCAAGGAACAAGTAATGCCGTTTTTAACTATTCTTTTTAATTTGCACAAATATTATGGATACCAAAAAGAGAGTGAAGAAAAACAGGAATTAGAAATTGAAGACAAATGGATATTAAGCAGACTAAACTCAGTAATAAGAGATATTACAAAAGACTTAGAAGAATATAGTTTAGACAAGGCATTTAAGAAATTAAATGATTTTGTGGTTAATGACTTTTCTAGAAACTATGTTAAAATGACTAGAGATAGAAATGTTAAGAAAATAATTGGAGAGATTTTAGAAAAAATTTCTTTACTTGCTGCACCTTTTGCTCCTTACATATCCGAGTATATCTACCAGACATTTTCAGATGATTGCGTTCACTTATCTGAATGGCCTAAATCAGATAAGAAAAAGATAAATGAAGACTTGGAAAAAGACATGGAGCTTGTGTTAAAAGCTATTGAGCTCGGGCTTGCTGAAAGAGACAGACAGCAAATCGGGTTAAAGTGGCCTCTTGCTTCTGCAAGTACAAGCTACAAAGAACAAATTCCTA
The DNA here is from genome assembly GCA_014728745.1 of Candidatus Pacearchaeota archaeon. Classification (GTDB taxonomy): domain Archaea; phylum Nanobdellota; class Nanobdellia; order Pacearchaeales; family GW2011-AR1; genus WJLC01. The sequence continues at coordinate 5,211 of WJLC01000055.1, read as the reverse complement.
AAAAGTTCAAGGATTTAATAAAAAACCAGCTTAACATTAAGGAACTTGAGATTATGACTGGTGGAAAAGATGAAATGGAAATTGAACTTGATACAAAGATGACTCCTGAGCTAGAGGCTGAGGGATATGCAAGAAACATAATAAGAAGGATACAGGCCTCAAGGAAAAAGCTTGGATTAAAACCAAAAGATGAGGTTGAAACAATCCTTGTTGTCGACGAGGAGCTTAAAAAAATGCTGGACAAAAAAGAGTTCAAGAAGATGATTCAGGAAGTAACTAACTCAAAAAAATTAGAATTTGTTACAACTCTTAAGGAAACATTTAAAAACAAATTTGACTTTAAAGTAAAGAATAAAAAGGGTGAGATAGTTATTATAAATAAGAAGTAGTTCAATAATAACCTCAATTATTGACTCTTAAAGGTTGGGTTGATAAGTTCACTCTTTAATCATAATAATATTTAAAAAGAAAAATAAGCTTAAAATAAAATGATAGTAAAGGAAGAATTTTTAGGAAGGTTGCGAAAAATATTTGACCTGAATCTTTATGAGGTTAAGGTATGGACAGCGCTTCTTTCAAGGGGAACTTCAACTGCCGGAGAGTTGAGCAATATTTCTGATGTTCCAAGATCAAGAACTTATGATATTCTAGAGAGCTTAGAGAAAAAAGGATTTATTGTTATGAAACTAGGGAAACCTATTAAGTTCATTGCATTAAAACCAAAAGAAGTTGTTGAAAGAGTTAAAAGAAACCTTATGAAAAATGCGAAGGAAAAAACAAAAAGATTAGAAAAATTAAAAGATGATGATGTTCTTCAAGAACTTTCAGGATTATTTGAACAAGGTGTTAAATTTGTTGAGCCTACTGACTTAAGTGGTTCACTTAAAGGAAGACAAAATCTTTACAATCATCTTGATATGATGATAAGAAATGCTGAAGAGACAATTACTCTTGTTACAACAGCTGAAGGACTTAACAGAAAATTAGAGGCTTTGATGCCAAGTCTTGAAAAAGTGAAAAAGAGAGGTGTTAAGATTAGAGTTGCTGCACCTATAGATAAAAACAACAAGAAAATTGCAAAAGATTTTAAGAAAGTTGCTGAAGTTAAAAACTTCCAGAGAACAAAGGCAAGATTTATGATAGTTGATTCTAAAGAGCTTATGTTTATGCTCTTGGATGATGAAAAATTCCATCCTAATTATGACATAGGTGTCTGGATTAATACAGAATTCTTTGCTCAGGCTCTTGAATCATTATTTGAGCTAGCTTGGAAAGATATGAAGAAAGTCAAATAATTGTGCAAAAGTTAAAAGCAATAAATAATCATAATGGCAAAAAGTAAAACTGAAAAATGCATGAAAAAGCTTAACAGATGTGATGTTGGGTGCCTTAAGGCTGCAACTGCTGCATTTGTGCTGTTTTTAATCACTGCATGGCCTGCATTGCACGACCTGCTGATGAAGGTTCATTGGGGATGGTATTTAGCAGCAACAGTGATCCTATCATGGAAGCCTTTCATGAAATATGTTAAAGCCTAAAATTGTATTTTCTTCACTAATCTCTTACAAATATTAGAAGAACTATGCTTAGCAAGGCAACTACTGACATGTATGTAAACATTACTTCTGGAGAAATATCCCATAGTGCTCCTGCAATTAAACCTCCAACAATACTGATTATTCCTATCATAAACTGATAAAATCCATGAGCTGTTCCTCTTTTAGTTCCAGACAAGTCAGATATGTATGCTCTAGGAACAGTGTTAGTGACTGCCCATACCAAGGCATAAAGCACAAATAAGAAAATTAAAGAGGTAACATCCTGTAAATAAACAAACCCTAGAGTTACTATAAAGAATAAGGAATATCCCCCTATCAAAACCTTTTTTCTTCCTATCTTATCTGAAAGACTTCCAAAAGGTATGGAAAAACCTGCCCAAACAAAATTAAACAAAACACCTAATGCAATTGCAGCAATTCTGCTTCCAGTAATTTCCTTAGCTCTTAAGATTAAGAACATGTATAATCCAAAATTAACTAATGTAAAGACAGTCATCACAAAAATAAAATACTTTAATTTTCCGCTAAAGGATTTTACTCCTTTAAACATTGTATGCTTTTGAGGTTTTGATTTTGGCTCTTTTACAAAAAACAATGGAACAAGAGAAAAAACAGAAATTGCTCCTGCTATAAGAATTATTGATGTAAAACTCATTGAGAATTTCCAAAGAAGAAAAAGCACAAGTATTGAGCCAAGTATTGCTCCTCCTGTGTCTAACATCTGCTGAATTCCATAACCTCTTCCTCTTTTCTTAGTGAATTCAGGAATTAACGCATCTCTTGGGGCATCTCTTGCCTTGCCTACTCTCTCTACTGATACAAATGCAATAACATACTGCCAAGAAGCTGCCAACGCCAAAAGAAATCTTGAAATAACTGAAACTAAATAACCTAAAAAAACAAAAGGCATTCTTTTTCCCACCTTGTCTGAGTACCATCCGCCAAATAATTTAACAATTGCTGCGAGCCCTTCTCTTAATCCAGACAAAGCTCCTATAGCTAAGCCCCCTCCTCCTAATCCAGTAATTAAAAAAGGGAGTATTGGAGCAATCATCTCACTTCCAATATCATTAAAAAAACTGCTTCCTCCTAAAAACCAAATATTTTTTTCACCTTTTTTCATTTTGAAATATCACCTTTCTTATTCCCTATTAAACAAGAGTTAATTTAAATATTCTTTGAAGGTTAAGTAAAAAGGATAACCCCTTTAGCTGTCAAAAAAGTTATCATAAGAGGATAGGTTAAATCTCCTAAGATTATAGGAATATAGAGTTTTTTTATTGGCATCTTAATCAAGGCTAAAAATATTATCAGCAAATCATTTGGAAAAGGTGTTAATCCCATATAAACAAATGTCAAAAAAGGGATTAATTTTCTAGGCTTTCCTTGAAATATTTTTGTAAGTTTTCTTAGTCTTTTCTCCCATTTTTCAGAAGAAGATGATGCAATGTTCCTGGCTTTAGAACTTAGAAAAAACATCAGAAAATCTCCAATAATCAGGCCTGCTCCTGAAATTAGCCCAAGATAAAAGAAATTAAGTCCTCCTAGGGTGAATGTTATTAAGACTGCTACAAATGAAAAAGAAGTCCAAGCAGAAAATCCTGCAAAAAAAGATGTTAAAAAAGTAAATGCAAATGCATTACTAACCCCTAACATAGAAACTATTTCCTGAGGGCTTACAAAAAATAAAATTATTATCAAAGAGATTACTAATGCAAGGATTATTGAAAATATTGCTATCTCTCTTATTCTTTTTTCCTTTCTCATAAAATAAAACATAAAATGAAATATATAAATTACGCTATTTGATTGTCTCTGCTAAAAGATAATGAGGAGAAGAACCTTTTACTTTTACATTAATTCTTTTTCCCAAAAGGTTTTCTTTTGAATGAACAGCCACAAGCTTGTAACTCGAAGTTCTAGCAAGCCAGGTATTCTCAAATCCTTTTTTATCTACAAGAACCTTAATCTCTTTTCCTATCCATGGCTTTTGCAATTCCTTACAAATCTGCAAATGCAACTTCATTAATTGATTTGAACGCTTTTTCATGATTCTAGGTTTTATTGGTTTTAAGTCTGCTGCAGGTGTTCCAGATCTAGAACTAAAATTACTTCTGTTTAAAATCTCTGGCTTTATTTTACTTACAACATTTAAGGTTTTAAGAAAATCTTCTTGTGTTTCCCCAGGATACCCAACAATAATATCTGTGGAAATTACAATCTCAGGGATTTCTCTTTTAAATTCCTTAATAATTTTCAAAACATCTTTTATCTTGTATTTCCTATTCATTTCCTTCAAAATCTTATTGCTTCCTGATTGTATTGGGATATGAAGAAACTTGAACATCTTTGGATTCTTGTATAATTCAATAAGCTCTGGAAGAATCTTCAAAACATTATTAGGATTCATCATTCCAAGCCTTACAAAAAATCTTCCTTTTATTTTCAAAATATTTTCAAGAAGTTCAGGAAGAAGATACTTTTTCTTGCCATCTTTATTGGATATATCATTTCCATAAGCTGCATTGTCCTGGCTTGTTATCCATATTTCATTGCATCCTGCTTCAACATCTCTTTTTATAGATTTAAGGATTTTTTCTTTTGGGTAAGAAAACAACTTTCCTTTTGCCAGACGAACAACACAGTAAGTGCAATCTCCTAAGCATCCTTCAGAAATTTGCGTGATGCCAATCTGCTTTTCAGATGAAATTTTTGGAAGAGCTGCTTTTATCTCATCATTAGGTTTAAGATACTTGTCACAAGAAGAATTGCAATTGCCATTTACTATATCTTGAATCAAACGAATTATATCTGTTGCTCTTTTTGTATCAAGAAGAAAAAGGTTTTCTTTTTTCAAAAACTTCTTTTTGTTCAGCCTTGGCATGCATCCTGTTAAAACAACTCTCTTTCCCTTTTTCAACAAATCTGAAACCCTTCTTCTTATTTTTTCCTGGGTAGAGCCTTTAACAATGCAAGAATTAATGATAATCAAATCTGCTATCTCAATATTATTGGTTATTTCCAGTCCTGCCTGTTTGACAAGCCCTTTCATTATTTCACTAGAATTGAGATTTGCAGTGCATCCATAGGTTTCAAAATAAACTTCTGAAATAAAATGCTTGTTTTGTGAATTTCCTGCCATAATAAAATAATCAAATGCCAGTTTAAAAATATAAAGAAAAAGTAAAAAAATAAAAAAATAAAAGTCGGTTGTTGAATTTAACTAAAGCTGATTTTAATTAAAATTAATTAAAGGCTAGTTTTACTTAAACTTGCCAGCTATAGCCATAATTGCTCCTAAAATTGTTACAACTACTACAACCCAACCAGCTATCTCATTAAGAACACCTAAATAAGGCACTGCTAATGTTCCGCCAACAAGTCCGAAACCTACTGCTAATGAAACAATTACGCCAGTTAGCCATGCAATAAAAGTAACAAGAGTACTCATTCCTCCGTTTTTTGCCATTATATTTTCAACCTCCTTTTATCGGTTTAATATAATTATGTTGTTTTTACTCTTTAAATAGTTTTTCAAAAATAAAAAATAGTCTTTTTTTAGACATTAAAACATTAATTTTTCAAAAATAAAAAAATAAAAAATAAGAAGAGAAATAAAAAAATTAAACAAAAATTACTTTTTCTTCTTTTT
>WJLC01000054.1 GCA_014728745.1 Candidatus Pacearchaeota archaeon | reverse complement strand
ATTTGCTTAATGATAACTGGTTTTTGGATATCTCCATTTTGATCAAATGAAAATTCTCCACTAGCACCATTAAAAATATCCATGTCTAAAAGAAACTCTTTAACTTCAAGAGGATCTTCTCCAACTTCTTCAATTGCTTTTGCTATAACCATCAATGCATCGTATGAGTTTGCTGCATATAATGAAGGTCTGTTTTCATATTCTGCTTCAAACTTGTTAATGAATTCTTGACCCATTTGGCTATCATCCGGGTATGGAAAAATCATACCATCGACCACATCAGCATAGTCTTTATTAAAGGACCATTCTGAGCACCAAATGAAGATATCCAATTAACTTCTACACCTAATTCAATTGCTTGCTTCATCAATACACCTAACATAGGTCCAGTAGCGTGCAGATTAAAGATTGTATCTGGATTCTTTTCCATAACTTTCACAATCTCAGTCTTAACATCACTTTCAGTTAAAGCAAAACTTTCTTCTGCTACAACTTCTCCGCCAAGTGCTTCAAAGACTTTCTTAAAATCTTCTGTATGTTCAACACCAAAAGGTGTGTTCTGTCTTAACACTGCAACTCTTCTTGCACCTAAATCATTGTATGCATAATTTGCAAGTTCCATCCATCATACCTTGAGTAGTTGATATTGTTCTAAAGAACAAATCATCTTGGCTTAATTGATCAAGGATAGCTATTGGAGAAACTACAAGAATCTCATTATCATTTGCAATAGGAACCATCACTGCAGTTGTTGAACTCCATGAATCCCCTACAACAAAAATTATCATTTTTTACCCTGCTTACTCTTTTTCTTTCCTTTGCCTTCAATCTTCAAAAAATCCATAAAGCTCTTTTTCTCAAAATCCTCTATCTTCATTCCATCTAAGTTAATAGTAACTTTCAAAAGCCCCATATTAGAAATGAAAACTGTTGCTAAAATGTAATCCTTATTATCCTTTTTCTGCAATGAAAGCAAGAGCTTGTGTATTTTATTTTTCACTTTCTGAGCCTGCATCTCATTTGAAATCCTTTCTTCTATCTTATCAAAATCAATGCTTAAATCCTCTAAATCAATTGCATTCTCTTTTTTAATAGAATTCTTATCAACCATTTCCACAGGTGTTTTCTTACATCCATTTTCCAATGAAAAGCTAAACATCTTGTCTTTAGAAGGAATAAAATAATCAAAATGCTGCTTGTTGTCATTACCTTTCTTGTCTATTACAAAAAAAGCAGATGCTAAGAAAGCATCCTTATTTTTCTTAAGGAATTTTTTGTATTCCTCTGAATCATTCAATTTCTCAATGTAAAATTCAAGGTTCATATTAAAAGCACCTTAGTTAAGTTTATAAAAATTTTGGAGAACAGGATTTTTTCAAGAATTATTTTATTAATCTAGGAAATAATCCAAGCAGTATAATAAATAAAGCTATAATCCCTATAAGAACATATGCTAAAATGGCATAAAGGTTAGTTGGTTTTTCCGCACTGATTGATGAAAAAATAACAGCAAATAAAAGAAAACCCATGCTTACTAAACCCCAACCTCTTTTTCTTTTTTTCATCTTCTTTCCCAAATCTCTTTTCTCAATTTAGAAATAAAATCATCAACTTTCTCACTTGAAATTTTCTTTTTGCCCTTGCTTCTCACAGCAATTGTTCCTGCTTTTTCTTCCTTATCGCCTATTGTGATAATATAAGGGATTCTCATAAGCTCAGCATTTTTTACCTTAGAACTCATTGTTGAATTTGAAAAGTCAGAATCAATCCTAACATTAGGAATTTCTGACTGAATTTTTTTCAAAACTTTCTCAGCAGTCTTAGTGTTTCTGTCTGTGAAATTCAAAACTCTAACCTGAACAGGTGCCAACCATACAGGAAAACGACCATTAAAATGTTCAATAAGTATTCCAATAAATCTTTCTAAAGAACCATAAATAGCCCTGTGTATCATTATAGGTCTCTTTTTCTTATTGTCCTCATCAGTATATTCAATTTCAAATCTTTCAGGCATAGCAAAATCCACTTGTATTGTGCCACATTGCCAAGTTCTTCCTAATGAATCCTTTAAATGAAAATCAATCTTAGGCCCATAAAATGCACCATCTCCTTTGTTGATTTTATACTTCTTTTTCTGTTTTTTAAGAACATTCTCCAAGGCCTTTTCAGCCTTGTCCCACATTGCATCGCTTCCAATTCTTTTTTCAGGCCTTGTTGACAGTTCAACATTGTATTTGAATCCGAATTTAGAGTAAATCTCATCAACCATCTTCATAACTTCAATAAGCTCACTTTCAAGTTGCTTTTCATTTCTGCAAAAAACATGGCCGTCATCCTGAGTAAATCTAATAACTCTGAACAATCCAGCCAATACACCTGACAATTCCTGCCTGTGAACTGTTCCAAGCTCTGCAACACGCAGAGGCAAGTCTCTATAAGATTTTGAATCTGTCTTAAAAACCAGCAAGCCTCCTGGGCAATTCATTGGTTTAACAGCAAAATCTCTTCCTTCATAATCTGTTAAGAATATATTGTCCTTGTATTTCTCCCAATGCCCAGAAATCTGCCAAAGCCTTTTGTCTAAAACCTGGGGAGTTGAAATCTCTAAATAATTATACTTTCTATGCAATTCTCTCCAAAATTCAACTAATTCATTGTAGATAATCAAACCATTATTGTGAAAAAAAGCCATTCCAGGAGCAACATCATTAAAACTAAACAAGTCCATTTGCTTTCCAATAATCCTGTGGTCATTTTTCTTAAGCTTAGAAGTGTCAAGCTTAGCTTTTGAAATCTCATTAAGCAATTGCTTGGGATCATACTTTTCTTCTTCCCCTTTTTCAGATTCAACATCATTTCCTTTTAAAACAATCTCTCTGCTCAATTCACTCAAAGGATGCCCTTTAACTTTCATTTCAAATTCCTTGTAATATCCAAAAGGCGCTTTAAAAACCTTGAATTTCTGCTTTTTCAATGCTTTTTCTGCCTCATCTAAAACCTTGACAGCAGTGTCTGGCTTTGAAAGATTGCTTGATAAATGAGCATAAGGATATAATACAATATTCTTAGTCTTTACTTGAGAAGCAATATCCTTAACTTGCTTAACTAATTCCTTAACAGCTGCCTTAACGTCAGCATCTGTTTTTTCAACAGCAGTCAACACAACCAATGCCTCTTTAACCTCCTGCTCTTTTTTTTCCTTCTCTTTCAAATCCTTCATGCTTTTCAATGCCTTTTTCAAAGGCCTGAATTTTATGTAATCTGTATGCAGTGTTAAAATCTTCATTTTATTTTCTTTTTCCTTTTCCTTTTTTTCCTTTACTATAAACAAACTTATCAATCATCTTTTTAGCTTTTTCTCTTGCTTTTTGGTGCTTTGCTAAAAATTTATTTATTTTATCAATTAAATACTGTTTTAATTCCCCTGTAAGAAGCTTACCGCTTTTATAATCTGCCTCAAGCTGTGCAAGCTTGGCATCATCTTCTTCAAATAAATATTTCAAATATAAAAAACTTACATCAATATCTGGATTTCCCCCTTTTTCTCGATGTTCTTCAATAGTTGCCTGTCCTCCTGAAAAAGCATACTTCTTAATCTTTCTCTCAACCTCTTTTGGTGTATCTGTAGTATAAATAGCAGTTTGTTGCCCTGTAGAACCCATCTTACCCTCAACACCCTCTAAAGGAGGTAAAAAAACACCATGCAAAATTGCAGGTTTATAATAACCTAATTTCGGGTAAACATCCCTAGCAACCCTAAAATGAGGGTCTTGATCAATTGCTAAAGGAATCAAACAAGGAATATTCTTTTTAGCTAAAACACTAGGTATTACTGCTGGAACAGCCTGCATACTAGTATAAAAAATACTTCCTATATTATTACTATCTTTAAATCCAAAAGCAGCTTTAATTGTAGAGAAAGTTATCTTCTTAGCAAATTTAATTGCTTCAGGATACATCAAACCCGCATGTTTAGTGTCAATAAGAAAATGCGTCTTTTTAGGATCAAATCCTAATGCAATTACATCTAACATATTCTCATAAGTCCACTTACTTATCTCTTCCATTGATTTGTCTTTAAATAAAAATTTTTCATCATCTGTAAATTGAAACCATAATTCAACATCAAATTTATCTTGAAGCCACTTAGTAAAAATCCATGTTTGTAAATGTCCTAAATGAATAGGTCCTGAAGGACCACATCCTGTATACAGAAAAAACTTTTCCTTTTTAGAATATTTATCCAATAACCATTTTAAATCTCGATATGCAAAAAATATACCTCTACGCAACATAAAATGTAAATCACCAGTATATTTCTTAATTTCATTAAGCGCAACATCGTCAATTTTTCTAACTCCAAAGTCCTTGACTAATTTATCATAATCAATCTTACCTGAAACTTCATAAGGAGTCACCTTGCTTGCTTTTTTATTACTCATATCCTGCTAAAGATACTCCTATTTTTAAAACTTTATAGTTCCTTATGATGATTAACAACTTCTTATCTATTCTGCACCTCACAACAGCCTATGCGTAATGGCTACTAAATATTTATAAATATAAATTTCTAATCTATACAAGATGAAAAGAGTACTATTATTATTAATGGCTGTAATTCTATTGTCAAGCATATTTTCTGCAGATATTATTATAAATGAAGAACCAAGAGATTTATACAATCTTGGTGAAGTAATTAAAATTCCTGCAAAAATAGCAACAACCTCTGAATTAAATGATTTTCTTTCAGTAAAGCTTATTTGCAATGGAATTGAAT